>NZ_BAAHCA010000220.1:0-6279 GCF_054776295.1 Streptomyces sparsus | reverse complement strand
CGGGGCCGCTGCGGCGGGATCCGGAGCCGGGGCGGCCGGGACCGGCGGGACGGGCCCGGTGATCGTGGTGCCCACGCCCAGCGGCCGGCCGTTCACCCAGGAACTCGCCGTCGAGCTGGCCGGCAAGCCGTGGCTCGTCTTCACCCCCGCGCGCTACGAGGGCATCGACCGGCGCGTGGTGGAGGAGTACGCCGAGCGCGCGGACGTGCGTGAGGTGTCCATCGGCGACTACGTGCTGGCCGGTGGTGAGGCCCCGGTCCTGGTCATGGTGGAGGCCGTCGCGCGGCTGCTGCCCGGAGTACTGGGCAACGCCGAGTCGCATCGGGACGACTCCTTCGCGCCGGGCGCCATGGCCGACCTGCTGGAAGGGCCGGTTTACACCAAGCCGCCGCAGTGGCGCGGACGTGAGGTCCCCGAGGTGCTCGTCAGCGGCCACCACGGCCGGATCGCGCGCTGGCGGCGTGACGAGGCCCTCAGCCGCACCAGCGCCAACCGACCCGACCTGATCGAGCGCTGCGACCCGGACGCCCTCGACAAGCACGACCGGCAGACGCTGCGCTCGCTCGGTTGGACCGAGCGGGCCGACGGGCACTTCGCACGGGACGGCGACGGCCGATTTGGGCTGTCCGGGGGAGCCGTGGAAGAATAGGCCGCTGCCCCACGCCCGGCGCGCGACCCTGCCACAGGGGGACCGACGCCCGCCCCGGCGCGGCGGCATCCGAACTCACACCGAACACGTCCGTCGATGACCTGTGGCATCGGCGAGGAAAGCAGACTCGCATGTCTCACCTTCTCGACACCGTCGACTCCGCGTCGCTGCGCAGCGACATTCCCGCCTTCCGCCCCGGGGACACCGTCAACGTCCACGTGCGCGTCATCGAGGGCAGCCGCTCGCGAGTCCAGCAGTTCAAGGGCGTGGTCATCCGCCGCCAGGGCGCCGGCATCCGCGAGACCTTCACCGTCCGCAAGGTGAGCTTCAGCGTCGGCGTGGAGCGGACCTTCCCCGTCCACACCCCGGTCGTCGAGAAGATCGAGCGTCTGACCCGCGGTGACGTCCGTCGTGCGAAGCTGTACTACCTCCGTGAGCTGCGCGGCAAGGCTGCCAAGATCAAGGAGAAGCGGGACAACTGATCTTCCGCCTCGGCTGATCTCCCGCATCACCATGAGGGGTCCGCGCCGGGCCGGATAGGCTCGGCGCGATGGACACCGAAGCACGACCCACGGAGCGCGACCGCTCCCCGGCCCCGGAGAGGGCCAGGGGACGCCGGTCGCGTTTTGTGCGTCCGGGGGCGGTGGTCGCGGCACTCGTCACCACCCTTCTGCTGGTCAGCACGTTCGTGGTGCAGCCGTTCCGCATCCCCAGCAGCTCGATGGAGAACACACTCCAGGTCGGGGACCGGGTGCTGGTGAACAAGCTGGCGTACCGTTTCGGCAACGATCCGGCCCGCGGTGACGTTGTGGTCTTCGACGGAACCGGGTCATTCGCCGGCGAGCAGCCGACCGAGCACCCGGTCACCGGACTGCTGCGCACCGTCGGTGCGGCGGTGGGTCTGGCGGAACCCTCGCGGAACGACTACGTCAAGCGCGTCGTCGGAACCGGTGGGGACAGCGTCAAGTGCTGCGACTCGCGGGGGAGGATCGAGGTGAACGGTGAACCGCTGGAGGAGCGCTACCTGCACCCCGATGGCAGTGCTTCGGCAGTGCCGTTCGACATCGTGGTGCCTGAGGGGCGGTTGTGGGTGATGGGAGATCACCGTGCCGCGTCGAGCGACTCCCGCGACCACCTGGGGCGCCCCGGCGGCGGCACCGTGCCGGTGGACCGGGTGATCGGCCGCGCGGACTGGATCGGCTGGCCGGCCGGTCGGTGGACGTCCCTGCGGGCAGCCCATGGGTAAGCGCGGCCGGCCCCGCGCAGGGCATCACCGTCCCCCCGAGCCGGTGCTCGACGACAGCGAGATGTGGCAGAGCAGCAGCTACCCGGCGCTGCGCCGCCCGGGTGAGGGCCGGGCGGACCGACGCCGGGCCGCGAAGCGCATCAAGCGGCGCAGGCGCCTGTCGGCGACCCGCGAGATACCGATCCTGGTCGGCGTCGCGCTGCTCATCGCGCTCGTGCTCAAGACGTTCCTGGTGCAGGCGTTCGTGATCCCGTCCGGTTCGATGGAGCAGACCATCCGCATCGACGACCGGGTCCTGGTGGACAAGTTCAGCCCCTGGTTCGGCGCCCGCCCGGAGCGCGGTGACGTGGTCGTCTTCAAGGACCCGGGCGGTTGGCTCGACCAGCAGCAGCTGCCCGGCACGGATGATCCGCCGGTCATCAAGCAGGGCAAGCAGGCCCTGGCCTTCATCGGCCTGCTGCCTTCCGACGACGAGCAGGACCTCATCAAGCGCGTCGTGGCGATCGGAGGCGACACGGTGAAGTGCTGCGACGCGGACGGCCGTGTCACCGTCAACGGTACGCCGCTCGACGAGGCGTACCTGCACCCCGGCAACGAACCGTCCCGACTGCCGTTCGAGGTCCGCGTGCCCGTCGGCCGGATCTTCGTGCTCGGTGACCACCGGGCCAACTCGGCCGATTCCCGGGCCCATCTCAGGGAACCGGACCAGGGCACGGTCCCCGAAAACCTGGTGGTCGGCAAGGCGGTGGTCATCGCGTGGCCGTATTCTCACTGGCGTCGGCTGGAAGAGCCGGGAACCTATGCGTCGGTGCCCGACGTGCGCGGCGCTCCGGTGCCCGCGGCGAGCAGGGGCGACAATGAAATCGTGCCGCTCCCGAGCCCTGCGGAACTCCCGCTCGTTATGGGAGTGGTGGGCCTGCGCCGACTGACGGCCAGGCAGCGGCGCAGTGTGAGGAGTGGATGTGGGGGACGTGGCGGTCGGTGCCCGGTCCGGGTCCGGCGGGGAAGAGCCGGAAAGTCACCCGAGGCGAGAAGACGGTGAGCGGACGGAGGACGACTCGACTCCGCCCGCTGAGACCGGAGCGGGTGGGACCAAGAAGGGCAGCGGCAGCGGCGTGACCGGATCGAAGCAGCGTTCCTTCTGGAAGGAGCTGCCGATCCTGGTCGGCATCGCCCTGGTCCTGGCGCTGGTCATCAAGACGTTCCTGTTGCAGGCGTTCTCGATCCCCTCGGATTCGATGCAGAACACCCTGCAACCGGGTGACCGGGTGCTGGTCGACAAGCTCACCCCGTGGTTCGGCGCGACGCCGGAGCGCGGGGAGGTGGTGGTGTTCCACGACCCGGGCGGCTGGCTGGACAACCCGACGGTGTCGGAGAACTTCCTCCAGAAGAGTCTCAGCTTCATCGGCCTGATGCCCTCGGCCAACGAGCAGGACCTCATCAAGCGGGTCATCGCCAAGGGCGGCGACACCGTGGAGTGCGCCAAGGGCGGAACGGTCAAGGTCAACGGTCGCTCCCTGGAGGAGTCCGACTACCTCTACCCGGGGAACACGCCCTGCGGCGATCGAGAGTTCGGCCCGCTCAAGGTGCCCGAGGAGCGACTGTGGGTGATGGGCGACCACCGGCAGAACTCGCTGGACTCGCGCTACCACCAGGACGGCCCGCACAGCGGCACGGTGCCCGAGGAGGACGTCGTCGGCCGTGCGGTGGTCGTCGCCTGGCCGGTGAACCGGTGGAGCACCCTGCCGGTGCCCGACACCTTCGACCAGAAGCTGGCCGGCGCGATGCCCGCCGCGCTGGGCCTCGCCGGTGCCGTGCCGCTCGTGCTGTGGCGCCGTCGTCGCCTGCTCGCGACCCCGGTGGCCAGGGGCTGACCGGACACCGGACGGGACTGTCGGCGCACCCTACCCAGGGGTAGGGTGCGCGCAGACCGTCGGTGGACCCGGGGAGCACCAGGTGAGCGGAACGACAGGCCCGGCGCCCCGGCGGCGCGACCGGGGGGAGACGATCTCCTCGGTGCTCGTGGCGCTGGGCTGCGTGCTGTTCCTCGGCGGCTTCGCCTGGGCCGCCGTCCAGTACCGGCCCTACACGGTTCCCACGGACTCCATGGCCCCCACGGTCGCCGCCGGCGAGCGGGTCCTGGCGCAGCGCGTCAGCGGCGCGGAGGTCCGCCGGGGCGACGTGGTGGTGTTCACGGACCCCGAGTGGGGCGAGCTGCCGATGGTGAAGCGGGTGGTCGCCGTCGGCGGCGACGAGGTGACCTGCTGCGACTCCCGGGGTCGCCTCACCGTCAACGGCACACCGATCGAGGAGCCCTACCTGCGGGGCGGTGGCCCCGCCTCACCGAGCGGCTTCCGGACGGACGTGCCGCGCGGCAGCCTCTTCCTGCTGGGCGACAGCAGGGACGACTCGCTCGACTCCAGGACGCACCTCGCCGACGGCTCCCAGGGCGCCGTGCCCCGCTCGGGCGTCCGCGCCCGGCTCGACGCGATCGCCTGGCCACCGGGCGGGCTGCGTACCGTGGACCGTCCGCAGGCCTTCGCCGGACTGCCCGGCGGTGTGTCCAGGCCGGGCCCCCTGCTGCCCCTGCTGTGGGCGGTCGGGACGGGTGCGCTGCTCATCCTGGGCGGGGCCGCCCACGGGCCGATCGCGCGGCGTGTCGGACGGGGACCCGCGAGCTGACGCACAATGAGGTGAACGCACGGCTGAAGGGGAACATGCCATGAGCGCCGAGGACCTCGAGAAGTACGAGACCGAGATGGAGCTGAAGCTCTACCGGGAGTACCGGGACGTCGTCGGTCTGTTCAAGTACGTCATTGAGACCGAACGGCGTTTCTACCTCACCAACGACTACGAGATGCAGGTCCACTCGGTGCAGGGGGAGGTGTTCTTCGAGGTGTCGATGGCCGACGCCTGGGTGTGGGACATGTACAGGCCGGCTCGCTTCGTCAAGCAGGTGCGGGTGCTCACGTTCAAGGACGTGAACGTCGAGGAGCTCAACAAGAGCGACCTGAACCTGCCGGAGGACTCGGGCTTCAGCAGCTGACGCCCGGCCCTGGATGTGCCGGGGGAGGGGCGGGCTGCCGGGCGGGCTGCTTGCTGGGAGGGGCCTGCCGGCGGGGGCCTGCTGGGAGTCGGGGGACTGGGGGACTGGGGGAGCGGTCTGCCCAGTTCATACCTCTGCCCTCCCTCCTTTGCCCTCCCTCTTCCTTCCTCCTTCGGCCGCCTCTCCCGGTGGGCCGGTGTTCCGAGCCCCCGCCTGGGATCCGCTGAGCTGCCTGCCTCCGCGTCCCTCTGACGGGTGACCGAGTTATCCACAACCCGCCACTTGTCCACCGATTCGCTTCAAGATCCACTCGGATCTCCGCCCTGCGCCAGGGTCAGCGGTGGAGGTGGGTTCGATGAACGAGCGAGAAGCACTCGGCCGCTACGGGGAGGACCTGGCGGCCCGGCGGCTGCGGCAGCGGGGCATGGCGATCCTGGAGCGGAACTGGCGCTGCCGGGACGGCGAGCTGGACATCGTCGCGCGGCACGCCGACGCCCTGGTCATCTGCGAGGTCAAGACCCGCAGACCAGGCCCCTACGGTTGTCCCGCGGCCGCCGTCACGCCCCGCAAAGCCGCCCGGCTGCGCCGGCTCGCCGCCCGGTGGCTGAGCGAGAGGTGGATCGCCCGGTACGGCTGCGTCCCCTCCGGCGGGGTGCGCATCGACCTGGTCGGCGTGGTGCTGCCGCACCGCGGTGCCCCCGTCGTGGAACACATCCAGGGGGTGGCCTGAGATGGGCTTCGCGCGTACGTGCTCCGTCGCCCTGGTCGGTGTGGAGGGTGTGCCGGTGGAGGTGCAGGCCGACCTGGAGCCGGGAGTGGCCGGCTTCACCCTCGTCGGACTGCCGGACAAATCCCTGGTGGAGAGCCGGGACCGGGTGCGGGCGGCGGTGGTGAACTCGGGGGCGGAGTGGCCGCAGAAGAAGCTCACCGTCGGCCTCAGTCCCGCCTCCGTGCCCAAGGGCGGCAGCGGGTTCGACATCGCTGTGGCCTGTGCCGTCCTCGGCGCCGCCCAGCGGGTCGATCCGCGAAGGCTGGCCGACGTCATGATGATCGGCGAGCTGGGGCTGGACGGCCGGGTGCGGCCGGTGCGCGGCATCCTGCCGGCCGTGCTGGCCGCCGCGGACGCCGGATACCGCCAGGTCGTCGTCCCGGAGCAGACGGTGCCGGAGGCCTCCCTGGTGCCGGGCGTCTCCGTGCTGGGGGTGCGCAGCCTGGCGCAGCTCATCGCACTGCTCACCGACGAGCCCGAACCGGAGGACGACCTCTCGCGGGCGGACGGCTGCCCCGATCTCACCGCGTCCGCCTACGCGGTGCCCGCCGCCGGGCTCGGCGACTGCG
>NZ_BAAHCA010000219.1:0-6321 GCF_054776295.1 Streptomyces sparsus | reverse complement strand
CGGGCCACCGGACGCGCGCCGGACGGCCGGTCGCCGGTGACGGAAGCGCGTCGCCGCCCCGCCAGCCCCCGTACCCGGGGACGCAGACCCGCAGAGGAGCCCCATGAACACCCCCGGATCTTCTCCGTCCCCCCGCCGGGTCGCGGTGATCACCGGCGCGGACTCCGGCATCGGCTGTGCCACCGCCGTCCGCCTGGCCCAGGACGGCATGGACGTGGGTGTCACCTGGCACACCGACCGCGAGGGCGCCGACCGGACGGCGGCAGAGGTACGCGAGCACGGTGGCCGGTGCGCCCTGGAACAGATGGACCTGAGCCGGCTGCCGGACGCCGTCGACGCCGTGGACCGGCTGGCCAATCAACTCGGCGGCATCGACGTGCTCGTCAACAACGCGGGCACCGGGACCGCCGAGCCCTGTCTCGACATCGAACCGGACACGGTCCGCCGGGTGCTCGACGTCGACCTGGTGGGTCCGTTCCTCTGCGGTCAGCGGGCGGCCCGCCGCATGATCGCCGGCGGCGCCGGCGGGCGCATCGTCAACGTCACCAGCGTGCACGAGCACCAGCCCAGGGTGGGCGCCGCGCCGTACTGCGCCGCGAAGGGCGGTCTCGGTCTGCTCACGCAGGTCATGGCGCTGGAACTGGCCGAGCACGGCATCACGGTGAACGCGGTCGCGCCCGGTGAGATCGCGACGGGGATGACCGGCCAGGAGGGCACCGACGTGCACACCCAGTCACGACCGGGCATTCCGCTCGGCCGCCCCGGTGACGCCCGCGAGGTGGCCGCGATGATCGCGTTCCTCGCCGGAACCGACGCCTCCTACGTGACGGGGGCGTCCCTGGCGGTGGACGGCGGCATGCTGCGCATGGGGCCGTAGGCCGGATCGCACCTGCGATCCGACGACTGGCGGACGCCGTAGAAGCGGCAGGCACGCCGTCGCGAGGAGCCGGCCCGGACCGTTCCCACGGGCGGTGACGTCTGCGCTGGTCGGTGCGGGGTACGCGGAGCGCACGCCCAACCGGTTCGACCCAGGAGTCCGGCGGGGAAGTGTCCGGGTCCTCCGTTGCCCGGGCGGGATCCGGACGCGCGTCCGAGCCCGGGCCGGTCCCGGATCGGACGGCGGGGCGGGACGGCGGTGACACAGCCGTCCCGCCCCGCACATGTGTGGGCCCCAGGCCGGTGACAGATGGACAGACAGCCGGATCGGTCAGGCTGCGGCGCGTGTCCTGCGCGGCAGCACGAAGCCCAGCGCCACCATGCCGACGCCGAGTGCGAGGTGCAGCCAGTCGTCGGCGGTGTTCAGCGGAACGAAGTTCGCGTCACTGCCCTTGTCGATCAGCAGGCCGTACAGCCACAGCACCAGGTAGATCACACCGCCACCGAGCAGGTAGGCGCGGGACGACGACGGCGTGCGCGACATCGCGACCCCCGCCAGCCCGAAGGCGAAGTGCACCAGGTTGTGCAGGATCGACACCTGGAAGACGCCCAGCAGCTTCGCCTCGGACTCGTGTCCGGCGAAGGTGATGCCGTCCATGTCCGTGGTGACACCGGGGATGAAGCCCAGCACACCGACCACCAGGAAAACGACGCCGACGACCAGTGCGGCGAGAGCGACCGGCGAGCGGCGTGGTGAGACGGGAGCGGAGTGTGACATGACGCCTCCTGACATGTTCCGGACTGCGAGGAGTTCCGGGTCACCCCCCGATCAGCGGCGAAACCTCGGCATCGGCCATCCGGCCCTGTTCGCCCCACCGGGGAAAAGACGACTGTTTGCTGCTCCCGGGGTCGGGAATGCGGAGACAGATGCTTCGGACCGGAGGCACACCACTGGGGGAGACATGTCCCGCAGCCGGCTGTCTCCGTCGCGTCGCTGTGTTCTCTCCCGGTAACCGCTCTTTCCTGCAAACGGCGTGTACTGGAGAAGCCACCCATGACTGTGCAGAGCCCCGCCCCGACCACTCAGCGTGCCCGCCGATCGCACCACGACGCTCCCGACACGGACGCGGATTTCCGGCGTCTTCGCGCGATGACCGAAGGCCCGGGGAAAGAACGACTCAGCCAGGACCTGGTGCGGGCCTGGCTGCCCATGGCGCACCGACTGGCACTGCGATTCCGCAACCGGGGCGAGTCCCTGGAGGATCTCCAACAGGTCGCCGCACTGGGTTTGGTGAAGGCCGTCAGCCGTTACGACCCGGACCGCGGAAGCGCTTTTGAGAGCTTCGCCGTGCCGACCGTCGTCGGCGAGATCAAGCGGCACTTCCGGGACCACCTGTGGGACCTGCACGTGCCCAGGAGGGTGCAGGAACTGCGCAACAGGGTGCGCACCGCCATCCGGGAGCTGACACTCGCCCCGGGTGCCGGCGGCAGCCCCACCGTCGCCCGCGTCGCCGCACACTGCGGCCTGTCCGAGGAGGAGGTCCTCGACGGCCTCGAAGCCCTGGAGAGCTACCGCACACTGTCCCTTGACGCCCAGCTGACCGGCGCCGAGGACGGCTACTCGCTGGCCGACACCCTGGGCGCGACAGAACCTGGTTTTGAACACGTGGTGCACCGGGAAGCCGTCAAACCGGAACTGAGCAAGCTGCCGGAACGCGAGCGTCGCATCCTTTATCTGCGCTTCTTCTGCGGAATGACGCAGAGTCGCATCGCGGAGGAACTGGGAATCTCGCAGATGCACGTTTCCCGGCTTCTCAACCGGACTTTCACCGCCATCAGGCAGGGAGTCGAATCAAACGAGAGGCACGAGCCCCACGCTCGTACCTCCGCCGCCTGACCCGGCCCCGAGTCGCGGTCATAAAGGCCCCGTAAGCAGACGGGGGTCAGGAAATCTGGGGAGGAACCCGAAGTCATGAGTCGCGCCAACGTTTTTGTGATCGGTCTGGACGAAGGCAATCTGGACACCATCCACGATGTGCCGGAAGCGCCGCAGTGCAATTTCCACTCGCTGCTGAGCATCGAGGAGTTGCAGCACGGCGAGATCGATCTGCAGGAACTCCTCCACAAGGCGCAGGGCAAGCTGGACGCGTTCGAGGGAACGATCGACGCCGTCGTCGGATACTGGGACTTCCCCGTGAGCACGCTCGTGCCGATGCTGAGCCGCCGTTACGGGCTGCGCAGCACCAGCCTGGAGTCGGTGGTCAAGTGCGAGCACAAGTACTGGAGCCGACTCGAACAGCAGAAGGTGATCGAGGAGATACCCCGCTTCGGGATCGTCGACCTGGAGGGTACGGCCGAGAAGCCCGAGGGGATGGACTTCCCCATGTGGCTGAAGCCCGTGAAGTCCTTCTCCTCCGAACTGGCCTACGGCGTCAAGAACGAGCACGAGTTCCAGGAGGCCGTCGAGCTGATCCGCGAGGGCATCACCCGCGTCGGCCGCCCCTTCCAGTACGTGCTCGACCAGCTGGAACTGCCGCCGGAGGTCGAGGCGGCCGGTGGTGAGGCCTGCCTGGCCGAGGAGCAGATCACCGGCGAGCAGGTCGCCGCGGAGGGGTACGTCCACAACGGCGAGGTCGTCGTGTACGGCGTGCTCGACTCCCACAACTACCGGGACAGCTCGTGCTTCCTGCGGCACCAGTACCCCTCGTCCCTGCCCGACGAGGTCACCGAACGCATCCGGGACGTCTCCCGCCGTGTGATGAAGCAGATCGGCATGGACTCGGCGACCTTCAGCATCGAGTTCTTCTACGACCGCGACACGGACACCCTGAAGCTGCTGGAGATCAACCCGCGGCACTCGCAGTCCCACGCCGAGCTGTTCGAGTTCGTCGACGGGGTCCCCAACCACCACTGCATGATCAGCCTGGCGCTCGGGCACGACCCGAGGATGCCCGACGGCAAGGGCCGGTTCGAGGTCTCCGGCAAGTGGTACTACCGTCGGTTCGAGGACGGGGTCGCCCGCCGGGTGCCGACCGACGAGGAGATCGCCGCCCTGACGGAGAAGGAACCCGGCGTCAAGATCGAGATCGTGCCCGAGCAGGGCCAGCGGCTGTCCGACATGCCCGGCCAGGACAGCTACAGCTACGAACTGGCACACCTCTACATCGGTGCGGACACCGAGGAGGAGCTGTGCGCCAAGTACGACCGGTGCACAGCCGCCCTGAACTTCGAGTTCGACGAGTGACCCGACCGGGCCCGGCGCACCACGCGCCGGGCCCCGGCCCGGCCACCCCGCCGGCCCCGAACCGCCCCACAGTTGCCGAGCCACTCCGGGAGGAGAACCGGCCCATGCGCGTCGTCAGCAGTTTCCCGTACGCAGTCCAGGAAGAGGAGCACGTCTGGATCACCGTCTCCGACGGGACCCGTCTGGCGGCCCGCATCTGGCGTCCCACCTGTTCCGACGACGAGCCGGTGCCCGCGGTGCTGGAGTACATCCCGTACCGCAAACGCGACCTCACCTCGGTCCGCGACTCCGTCCACCACCCCTACATCGCCGGCCACGGCTACGCGTGCGTGCGCGTCGACCTGCGCGGCACCGGCGAGTCCGAGGGGGTGCTGCGCGACGAGTACCTGGAGCAGGAGCAGCAGGACGCGGAGGACGTGCTCGCGTGGCTCGCCGACCAGCCGTGGTGCGACGGGAGCACCGGCATGATGGGCCTCTCCTGGGGCGCGTTCAGCGCCCTCCAGGTGGCGGCACGCCGCCCGCCGAGCCTGCGGGCCATCGCGATCGCCTCCTTCACCGACGACCGCTACGCCGACGACATGCACTACATGGGCGGCTGCATGCTGTCCGACAACCTGGCGGAGGCGGGCACCATGTTCGCCTACGCCACCTGCCCGCCCGACCCGGCCCTGGTCGGGGAACGCTGGCGGGACATGTGGCACGAACGGCTCGAGAGCAGCGGGCCGTGGGTCGCCGAGTGGCTGCGCCACCAGCGGCGCGACGACTACTGGCGGCACGCGTCGGTCTGCGAGGACTACGGGGCGGTGGACGTGCCGGTGCTGGCGTCGAGCGGGTGGGCCGACGGCTACTCCAACGCGGTGACCAGGCTGCTGGAGAATCTCAAGGTGCCGGCGAAGGGACTCGTCGGCCCGTGGTCGCACAAGTTCCCGCACATGGGTGAACCCGGCCCGGCGATCGGCTACCTCCAGGAGCTGGTGCGCTGGTGGGACCACTGGCTGAAGGACCGCGACAACGGAGTCATGGACGGCCCCGTGCTCCAGGCGTGGATGCAGGAGAGCGTGCCGCCGTCCACGTCCTACCAGGAACGCCCCGGCCGCTGGGTCAGTGAGGACGTCTGGCCCTCCCCGCGCGTCGAACCCACCGCCTACCCGCTCAGCAGGCACCGCCTCGGCGCGGCCGACGAGACGCCCGAGGACGAGGCGCTCACCATCCAGTCCCCGCTGTCCGTCGGCCAGTTCGCGGGCAAGTGGGCCTCCTACAACGCGCCCCCCGACCTGCCCTACGACCAGCGGGAGGAGGACGGCGGCTCGCTCGTCTTCGACAGCGACGTCCTCAACCACCGCCTGGAGATCCTCGGCGCGCCGACGGTGGAGTTCGAGTTCACGGCCAGCGAGCCGGTCGCGATGATCGCCGCGCGGCTCTCGGACGTCGCCCCGGACGGCAGCGCCACCCGCGTCACCTACGGGCTGCTCAACCTCAACCGGCGGAGCACGGACACCGAGTCCTACGACGGCGACCAGGAACCCGAGGAACTGGTGCCCGGACAGCGCTACCGGGCCACCGTCCGCCTCAACGGCGTGGCCCAGGCGTTCCCGCCCGGCCACCGCATCCGGCTGTCGCTGTCCACCTCCTACTGGCCGCTGGCCTGGCCGCCGCCGCACCCGGTGCTGCTCAGCGTCTACGCCGGGGCCTCCGCGCTGACCCTGCCGGTGCGCCCCACCGACGGCTCCGAACCCGTCGCCCCCGGCTTCGAGGAGCCGGAGGGAGCCGAACCGCTCGCCACCACCCGGGTGCGTCCGCCCGAGCAGACCTGGAACGTCTCCCGTGACCTGGTGGGATACCGGTCGGCGCTGGAGATCGTCAAGGACGCCGGCACCGTGCACTTCGACGACATCGACCTGGACGTCGGCCGGCGTGCCTACGAGCGGTACGACTCGGTGGCCGACAAGTTCGACTCCGTACGCGGCGAGTCCGCGTGGACGATGACGTTCCGGCGGGGGGAGTGGGACGTGCGCACCGAGACGCGCACCGTGCTGCGCTGCACGCCGGAGGAGTTCCTGCTGGACGCCACCCTCGACGGGTACGAGGCGGACCGGCGGGTGTTCTCCCGCACCTGGAACCTCACCTTCCCCCGGGACCACCTCTAGGAGCCCGCAGAGGCCCGTACCCGCGGAGGCCTGGCCCCGGGCACCCGCCCGGGG
>NZ_BAAHCA010000218.1:0-6328 GCF_054776295.1 Streptomyces sparsus | reverse complement strand
GGGCGCGGTGGCCGGAGCGGCTCGGCGGTCAGGGCGGTTCGGCGGCCGGCGCCCCGGCCGTCAGGACGCTTCGGCGGTGTTGATGGCTGCCAGGGAGCGACGGACCTGGTTGCGGTCCGCGGTGTACCAGAAGTCCGGCATCGAGGAGCGCAGGAAGCTGCCGTACCGGGCTCTCGCCAGCCGCGGGTCGAGCACCGCCACCACTCCCCTGTCCCCGGTGGCGCGCACCAGCCGACCCGCGCCCTGCGCCATCAGCAGTGCGGCGTGGGTGGCGGCCACCGCCATGAAGCCGTTGCCGCCCGCCTCCTCGACCGCCTTCTGCCGGGCGCTCATCAGTGGGTCGTCGGGGCGGGGGAACGGCACCCGGTCCATCACGACCAGCTGGCAGTTCGGGCCCGGCACGTCCACCCCCTGCCAGAGGCTGAGCGTGCCGAAGAGGCAGGTGCCGGGATCCGCCGCGAACCTGCGGATCAGCTCACCGAGCGTCTCCTCGCCCTGGAGCAGGATCGGGTGGTCCACCCGCCCGCGCAGTTCCTCGGCCGCGTTCTGCGCGGCGCGCATCGAGGAGAACAGGCCCAGCGTGCGGCCACCGGCGGCCTCGACCAGCTCGGTCAGTTCGTCGAGCATGTCGCTCCGGCCGCCTTCCCGCCCCGGCGGGGCGAGGTGCTGGGCGACGTAGAGAATGCCCTGCTTGCGGTAGTCGAAGGGCGAACCGACGTCCAGCCCCTTCCACTTGGGCATGTCGTCCTGCTGCTCGCCCTCCGGGGCCAGCCCCAGTGAGGCGCCGACCCCGTTGAAGTCGCCGCCGAGCCGCAGAGTGGCCGAGGTCAGCACCACCGAACGGTCGGTGAAGAGCTTCTCGCGGAGCAGCCCGGAGACCGACAGCGGCGCCACCCGCAGCGAGGCGCCGTACCGGTCGTGCCGCTCGTACCAGACGACGTCGTACTCGGAGCCCTCCAGCAGTCGTTCGGCGACGGTGTGCACCGACTCGATCGAGGCGACGGCCTGCTTGCGCACCGCGTCCTCGTCCTGGACGGACTTGTCACGGGTGTTGCCCAGCGCCGTGAGGCACGCACGGGCGGCGTCCCGCAGGGCCGTCAACGCGTAACCCAGCTCCTCGGGGATCTCCTCCAGGCGGCCCGGCAGAGCCAGCTCCATCAGCCGTTCGAACGTCTCGGAAGCGGTCAGGAGCTGGTCGGCCGCCTTCTCGTCGATCAGCTTGGCGGCCCGGCGGACCGCCCGGTTCACGCCGCCGGGTGTCAGCTCGCCGGTGGCCACGCCCGTGACCCGCGAGACCAGTTCGTGGGCCTCGTCGACGATCAGCACCTCGTGGCTCGGCAGCACCGGGGCGCCCTCGATGGCGTCGATCGCCAGCAGGGCGTGGTTGGTGACGATGACGTCGGCCAGTTTCGCGCGCTCCCGGGCCGCCTCGGCGAAGCACTCGGCGCCGTAGGCGCACTTCGTCGCGCCGAGGCACTCCCGGGAGGACACCGACACCTGGGCCCACGCACGGTCGGAGACACCCGGGGTGAGGTCGTCGCGGTCGCCCGTCTCGGTGTCGTCGGACCAGTCCCGTAGTCGCAGCAGGTCCTTGCCGAGCTTGCTGGAGGCGCCGCCGGAGAACGCCGAGGAGGCGCGGGCCGCCTCGAACTGGTCGAAGAGGCCCTCTTCCTCTTCCTGCGGCACACCCTCGTGCAGGCGGTGCAGACACAGGTAGTTCGACCGGCCCTTGAGCATCGCGTACTCGGCACGCCGGCGCAGCAGCGGTTGCAGCGCCTCGACCGTGCGGGGGAGGTCCCGTTCGACGAGCTGCCGCTGGAGGGCCAGGGTCGCGGTGGCGACCACCACCCGCTCGCCCTGGGCCAGGGCGGGGACGAGGTATCCGAGGGACTTGCCGGTGCCGGTGCCGGCCTGGATCAGCAGATGGCTGCCGTCCTCGACGGCCTCGGCGACGGCCTCGGCCATCGCGACCTGGCCCGCCCGCTCGGTGCCGCCGACGGCGGCCACGGCGGCGTGCAGAAGTTCGGGGAGATCGGGCCTGCCGGCTGGAGCGCTCATAGGGCTGCCACTTTACGGGGTGGCACCGACACCGGGGGCTGGGTCGCCCCGGCGCCCGCCGGAGCCCAGGTGCCCGGCGGAGCCCCGGCGCGGCGGGCGGTGTGGGCGGTCACGGGGAGTGCAGCGGGTTGGGCACGGTGCCGTCGACGACCGCGTGCGGGCGTTCGGCCCGGTCGCGGTACCCGTCGGCGTGCAACCGGTTGCGGTTCAGGCAGAGCCGGTCGATGCGCGGCGTCAGCAGGTCGAACAGCGCGAAGCGGTCCGCGAGCTCGGGGAAGCGCCGCTGGTGGTCGAGAACGGTCTGCCGCGTCATCGCCCAGAACTCGGCTTCGGGCACACCGAGCCGGCTCTCGCAGAGCGGCGCCAGGTAGCGGAAGACACCGACGAAGAGGCCGGCGTGGATGAACTGGGTGAGGAACGCGGGCGGCTCGGTCAGCAGCACGTCCCGCACGTCGGCGGGCAGGTCCGCCAGCTCGGGCAGCGGCTCCGCGCTGAGGTTCACGTCGTCGACGAAGTCCTTCACCGCGAGGCGCACCGGCACGTCCCGCTCGTCGAAGACCACCACGGCGTTCTCCCCGTGCGGTGAGAAGACGGTGCCGTAGCGGTAGAGGAAGTGCAGCAGCGGGGGCAGCAGGGCGGCGAGCAGGTGCCGCAGCCAGTCCCGCGGCGGCAGCCCGGAGCGGTGGACGAGTTCGGCGACGAAGGACCGCCCGTCGGCGCCGGTGTGGAGCAGGGCGGCGAGCGTCCGGGCCCGCTCACCCGGCGCCAGGTAGCGGGAGACGGGCTCGCGCCAGATGCAGCCGAGCAGCTCGCGGTACTGGTAGGGCACCTCGGGCAGGTTGTCGTAGAGGGGGTGCTCCACGGTCACCGACGCGGTCTCGCCGAGCAGGACCACCCCGGTCTCCGCCAGGAACGGGTCGGCGTCGCGCAGGGCGTGTATCCAGCGGGTGACGGCCGGCGCGGCGAGCGTGCGCTCGGTGGGCAGCCCCCGCCAGACCAGGGTGTTGAGGATGGACAGCGGCAGTTTCACCGTCCGCAGGTGGGGGCGGCTGACGTTGAGAAACGTCCTGATCGACTGCTGCGGCAGCCGCTCGTCCTCGTCGGGCGGCAGCGGCAGCACGTCCCCTGCGGCGAGCTGCGCCGCGAACAGCGGCGCGATGGTCTCGTCCCACTGCCAGGGGTGCACGGGCAGCCAGAGGTACTCGGCCGGGTCGCGTCCGTGGTCGGTGACGGCCCGGGCGAAGCGGGCCCGGGTGCCGGCGGTCAGCTCCTCGTCGTAGAGCAGTTCGGGGGTGGCCAGCGCCGGAACGCCGCGGTAGCGGGCCAGCCGCCGGTGCACGGCCAGCCAGGGCAGCCGGGCGGGGGTGCGGGCTTCGGGGGCCCAGCGGTCGGTGTCGCTGCTGGAGAACCCGATGCGGCCCTTGTTGGCGACCAGCCACGGGTGCCCGCTCTGGTGCCCCTCCAGCTCGGCGTAGCCGAGGTCGGCCAGCTGCGCCGCGCTGTGCGCGGTGGCGGCGAGCCTGGTGTCGGCGCGCAGGGTCGCGGTGAGTTCGCGCAGCAGGTGGCCGGTGGTGTCGCCGGTCAGTCGCAGCAGCGAGGTGTGCGCGTGGGCCACGAACTCCAGCGGGTCGCCGGACGGAGTGAGTGATTCCGGATCGACGCGCCAGTGCCCGTAGGCGCCGCGGGCGGCGCGGAACCGGTAGACCGGGCCGCCCGGCACGGGCAGCCGGTAGCCCCGCACGGCCCAGTCGCCAGGACCGTCGGGCTCGGGGGTGACGATGCCCTCGTAGGCGAACTCGGCGAGCATCTTGGCGAGCAGTCGGCGCGCGGCACGCCGCCACTCGTCGGACGGAACGGAGACGTCGCCGGTGGGCTCGGAGACGTCGATGGTGGGCGGGGGGACGTCGCCGGTGGGCTCGGGGACATCGCCGGTGGGAAGGGACTCGTCGCCGGAGGGGACGGACACGCGAGGTGGACGGGACAAGCGGGTCTCCTGAGGTCGAGGGCGTCGGCTGCGGTCGGCCGGGGACGGACCGAGTGCTGGGCCGGCTTCACAGGACGTGGCGCAGCAACCGGTCCCGGGTCAGCAGTGCGGCCCGTTTGTCGGGCAGGTCGACTTCGGCGCTGAGCCGGAAGCCGGCGGCGAGAAAGGCGGCGACGGACGGCACGTTGGCCAGGTCGGGTTCGGCGACGACCCGTCCGCACCGGGGCCGGTGGTCCAGGACCAGATCGGCCACGGCGCGCAGCAGGGCGGTGCCCAGGCCCCTGCCGCGCTGCGCGGAGGGGCCGATCAGCACGTGCACACCGGTGTCGTGCGGGCGGGCCGGGTAGTAGCGGGCGAGGGGGTCGAGGTCGGCCCGGTAGATCTCCCAGTAGCTCATCGGTGTGCCGTCGAGCACGCCGAGGCAGGGCACGCTGCGTCCGTCGCCGTCGAGTTGGGGACGCAGGTGGGCTTCGGTGACGCGCTCGTCGCCGGCCAGGTGCCAGAACCGGGCGACGGCCGGGTCGTTCATCCATCCGGTGAGCAGCGTGAGGTCCCGTTCACGGCGGACGGGCACGAGTTGCAGCAGCCCGGCGGCGCAGCGCACCGCGGGCCAGCGGGTGATGTCGCCCAGCAGGTCCGGTGTCGGTGGCCCGTTGCCGGTCCGGGCGGCCCGGTCCTGCTCCTGCTGCTCGATCAGGGCGACCAGTTCCGGTGGCAGGTCGATCTCGACCGTCTTGTCGTCGCTGCCGGTGTCCGTTTCGGGGTCGGTGGACGGGATGGCGATGCCTCCTTGTGCGGGGAAGGCCCGATGCGGGGAAGGCCCGGTCGTCAGCCGGCTGCCAGCGGGTTGGGCACGCTGACGTAGACGGACTGGGTGTCCACCGGGCCGACGAGTTCGTCCATGCCGTGCAGCCGGGTGAGCAGGTTCGCCTTGCAGCGCAGAGTGGGTGATTCCAGCAGCAGCGCGGGCAGCGGCGAGCGGGGGGTGCCGTCCGCCGTGGCCGCCTGACCCGCCAGGAAGCGGCGCAGCGCGGCCAGCAGCAGGCGTTCGTCGGCGAGGTGCTGGGAGCCGAACGCGCCGATCAGGCCCAGTACGTTGTTGATGCCGAGGTAGTAGGCGAAGCGCTCGTCGGTCACCGGGTCACTGACGAAGCTGTCGCCGGCCTCCCCCACGCCGGGCAGCAGTTTCTGGAGGGCGCCGCGTCGGGACTCGCGGAAGTAGAAGCCCTGGTTGTCCCGGTACCGGCCGCCGTCGGGCCAGCCGTGGGCGTCCAGCGAGACGAGGGTGTTCTGCTGGTGTGCCTCCAGGGCGATGCCCGCTTCCGCGTCCAGCCACAGGACGGGGCGGACGACCGTGTCGAGGTAGCGCAGGAACCACTCGGCCGACACCGCGCCGACGCTGCGGCCGGTGCGGGCGGACAGGGCGTGCACGAGTCGGGCGAGGCGGGAGCGCAGCCGGGTGGGGGGTTCGCCGGGCCAGGGGCGTGGTGAGGTGAGGGCGGCGACGCACAGCACGTCGTTGCCGGCGGTGAAGGGGTTGTGCCGGATGACGGTGTCCAGGCCGGGCAGTGGCCGGCCGTCCGGACGGTTGACGCCCAGCCAGGCCGGGTCGCGCACGATGTCGAAGCCGGTGCCGCCCGGGAACGCGGACCGCCAGCGGTCGCCGAGGCCGGTGCGCAGCAGCCGGTGGACCTCGACGCCGCGGTGGGCCTCCTTGCGCAGGTTCTCCCGGCGGGAGTTGGTGATGCGCACGCCCAGTGACAGCTTGAGCATGGCGGGCGAGCCGGGTCGGTGCACGGTGCGGATGGACGAGGTCGGATGCCACGGCTCACCGTGCGGGCCGAGGTCGTGCAGCAGTCCGGCTGCCAGGAGTTCCGCGACGGCCGGGCGGCCTCGGAGTTCGCGGGCCTGCCACGGGTGCAGCGGCAGCGGCACCGCGCCGTCCGGCACCGCCGGCCCGGGTCCGGCCAGTCGCCGGGCGAGCTGCTCGGCGGTGACGGGCCGGCCGCGTTCGGTCCAGGCGGAGTCGGCCGCCAGGACGGAGCGGTCCACGGCGAACCAGTGCAGCGGGTACGAGCCGTGCGACTCGGGTGAGTAGCGGAGCGTCTCGGCGTCGGTGAGGCCTTCGCGGCTCTTGGGTGTGGGGTGCAGCGGGTGTCCGAGCAGCAGCGACTGCTCGGACGCCAGGTAGGGGTCGGCGCCGGGCGGCGGGCCGGGAGGTCCGCGGCGTGCGGCGAGGAAGACGGTGGTGCGGCGCACGGAGTCGGCGACGCGGGCGACGAGTTC
>NZ_BAAHCA010000217.1:0-6339 GCF_054776295.1 Streptomyces sparsus | reverse complement strand
GTGGCGCCGCGCAACGCCCCCCGCGTCGACCTGGGAGCCGCCGACGCGTGGAGCTCGGCCCGCTCCACCTCCGCGGACCCGCCGCCGGCACCGGTCACGGAAAGCCGTCCCCAGACCCGCCGGGGCCGCCAGCGCGGACGGACGCCGCTCTTCGACCAGAACGCCGAGCAGGAGCGCCGTCGCGCCGCCAACGAGTGACACCGGGCCGGTGACCTGGCACGGTACTGATTTTCGCGCACGGCGACTCGGGTGCTAGAGTTTCACTCGTTCCAAGGGCCTGTAGCGCAGTTGGTAGCGCACCTCGTTCGCAACGAGGGGGTCAGGGGTTCGAATCCCCTCAGGTCCACAGGACAGAAGGACTGTTCCTGAATTCGCTCAGGAAGAGTTCACGAGATCCCGTCCGATCGCAAGATCGGGCGGGATCTTGGCGTTTCCGGGGTCTGTTCGAGGAGCTGTCCGAACGCGATCGGTGCCGGAGGCGGTTGCCGGGCGGTCGTCGGCCTGTGGTTTCGGGGTGGTTCGGGTGCGTGAGGCGTTTCTGGGCTGTGGGCGGGCGTGCGTGATCCCGGCGGGGCAGCGTGGACGGGTCGCGCAACGGATCACGGTGAACTCGCGCTCGCCGAACAGGACCCTGAGTGGGTGCGTGCGCAACACGCGCCGACGTGTCGTCCTCGACCGTGCCGGCGCCGGGGAAGGGGTGGGCGGGCCGTGACGCTGATGCCTCACCGCGCGCAGGACGGTGACCGTCAAATCCGTGCTGTGTCACGACCAGCGCCTGACCGACGTGGTCAGCGGTTCTCGACCTGACCGATCCTCGCCAAACTCCGCACCGGTCCAGTCGCACGGGCCGAATTCCGTCGCTTGTCCTGTGCTACCTCAGCGTTACGTCAATATCGAACTCCCTGAGAATGCCCATGACGGAACCGGCAAGGGAAGCGCCCATCCTCTCCCTGGAAGGGGTTGATTCGCGCCACAGAACATCAAACCGGTTGCCGGTCGCCGTCGATGAGGCGAGACAATCGGCGAGCGCGTCAAGATTGGATCCGAAATATCCTCCCACGCCGTTTACTGATTCGCCGAGTTCGCAGTAGAAGCTGCTTTCGTTGAGGATCTTGCTGCCGTCGATCGTGCAACTCGTTCCGGTGTCGTATCTTGTGGCTGTGTGCCCGGTCGCAAACCATGAGTTCTGGGTCACGTGGAGCCAGCTTTCGTGCGCTTCTGCGGGGTACTCCATCCATTCCCCGCGACGGAGTGGATCTTCGGAAGCCCGTCGCTGCCAGATCACTCCTGCCGCCGGGTAGGGGCAGGTGTGGCCGTAGAAGGTGGCCAGGAAACCGATCTGCCCGGAGTGTGCCCCGCCAGGCAACTCGGATCGCAACCCTACGATGCCGATGTAGTAGGACCCAACTGTTGCGCCGGCCGGATTGACCACGTGCAATTCCACATCGGTGAGATCCTTGCCGATGCGGACTGGATACCGTGCCGAACCAAGAATCAGGACGTCTTCTGGCATGACGCGATCCGAATCAACGAAGAACCCGTCGATCTCGTGTGCCTTGATAATGACTCTGCCGGACTCTTCCTCTACCAGGTGGTAGATCGGATGAGGGGTGTTGTCCTCGCTCATTTCCTGTCTTTCGGTCGGTGGGTAGTGGAGTCTTCCACGGAGTGTGGAGAGGCGCGGGCAATGTCGCCTCTCCACACTCCGTCACCGTGGGACTGTCCTACGGTGAGCCGGAGTCACTCACCAACCGGAGTCCGGGAAGTGGGGTGCACTGAACGGCTTGATCGTCCGGTAGTGGTCGTTCGTCCACCCCATCACTGTCCGTCCGTCGGGCAGAGTCTTCACCAGGATTCGAGCCTGGTCGCCCGTCGCGCCGGGGACTCGATACTCCAAGGCTCCAGCCCAGCGCCCTTCGTGAGGTGCCCTCCCTTGGAATACCTTCTGTGCCCCTGTGGAGGGGTCTGTCTGGGGAACACCCCTCCCGGCCTTGATGTCGTCATAGGCTTTCACGAAGTGCTTGGACATCCCTTGCGGGAGCGGGTCAGACAGCTTCCCGTCGGGACACTTGCCGTTGCGAACAGGTGTGACGACACCGGTCGCCGACATCCGGTCAATCGCCCCCGCGACGGGGATGCCGGGAGCGCCTTGGGGCGCCGTGTCCGGGTGAGTGGGGCAGTCCGCGGTGTCGCGTTCGCGTTGGACGCGGTCGACGAGTCGTTTGACCTCGACCGCGGCGAGGGCGCGAGCGTCGACGAGGGTGCGGGCGCGCAGCGGGATGCTGTAGCGGACGGGACGGCCGCCGTTGGCCCGGGACTGGGCCTGGGCCTTGGCCTTTTCCTGAGCGGCCACGGAGGAGTAGACGGAGCCGGCGCCCGGGTTGGTGCAGCGGAGGCTGCCCGAGACGCGTCCGCCGGTGACGGGGAACGTGCCGCGGCTGCTGGTGCACGAGCCGGCAGGCCGGCCGCCGATGGTGAAGGTGGCGCTCAGTACGGCGGTGACCTTGCCGCCGGTGACGCGCTGCTCCCGGGCCTTGGCGGAGACCTGACCGGTGAACCGCTGATCGACGGAGCAGCCTCCGGCGCCGCAGCTCAGCTTTCCCGAGCCGCTGAGGGTGAAGTTGATGCCGCGGTCGGTGGCGCCCTTGAGCTGCTTGGTGCGCTTGAGCAGGTCGTCGAACATCTGCTTGACGTCGTCGCCGGTGACGGGCGTGAGGTCCATGCCCTCGGCCTGGCCCCCGGCGAGCGGTCCGATGGTCACCCGCGGGAGCTCGGTCGGTGTCTCGCCGTCGCGGTACTGGTCGAGGGCCTCGCGCGGATCGTAGGACTCCAGGCGCAGTACGCGGTGCGGTCGGTCCCTGGTGACCAGCAGCCGGCCGGCCGGCGTGTTCACGGCGCGCGCGGGTGTCCCCTGCACGCTGCGGCGGCGTTCCTCGGCTCGGGACTTCGGGGGCGGATTCCTCGCCTCCTCGGCGAGGGCTTTGGTCAGGACCTCCGCGAGCTTCGGCGGGGGGAGGGTGCGCTCAAGGGACTCCTTGACGAGCGTGGAGCCGTCGTCCAGGCCGGCCGTCCACGCGCTGGGCTTCTCGCGTGCGCCGGGCCCCGCCCCGGGTCCGGGGGCGGGGTCCTTCTGCCAGCGCAGGAACGTCTTGCCGCCGACGCTGAGCAGGTCCTGGTCGTGTCGGCTATTGCCGGAGCCGGTGGTGCCGTACTTGCTGCCGCCGGCGGTGACGGTGATCTCGTTCTCGGTGACCCCGAAGGCGGAGGTGTCCTCGTAGCGCAGGCCCTCGGCGGCCGCCAGGTCCTCCACGGCCTCCCAGAATGGTTTCAGGTCGTGACGCGGCGTCTGCTTCTGCCGCGCGGCCGCGGTCCCGTCTGAGCCGCCGCCGGACCGGTCGGAGCTGTCGCTGCCGCCGACAAGTCCGGCGCCGGTCACGACCAGCACACCGGCTACCAGCGCCAGGACGACGGTGAGCGCACCGCCCAGCATCAGCCAGGCGCGTCGTCGTGCCGTCCGGGTACGAGGCCGCAGGAGTCCGGGGGCGCCTGGCGGCGGTGGTGGGTAGGCGGGTTGCGGCGGTACGGCGAGTGGCGTCGGCGGCGGTTGGGTTGGTGTGTGGCCGTCCGGCGGAAGGGTCGGCTGGTCCATCGGGTCTCCTTGAGCTGAGTGGTACGTCGCCTCGTGGACGGTCGGTTTTGAGTGGGGAGGCTGTGCCTGACGAGGGCGGCGTCGCTCAGGCGACCGTGGCGCAGATCGTGCCTCTGCCGCCGTGGATCTCCCAGGCGTAGTCCCAGCCGCAGTTGCCGACGGTGCCGGATCTGACGCTTGTGATCCGCATGATGAAGTCGTACTTGACCGGCACCTTGCTCGCGTTGCAGTCCCAGATGGTCATCAGGTTCGCCGTGTTCGGACGACGGTCCTTCGCGGTGGAGAGGAAGCACTGGCCCGTCCGGAACTGCCGTTCCAGGCACAGCACCGTGCGCGTGCGGTCGTCGTTCCTGTGCGGCCAGGAGGTGCGCCCGCCACCTGACTCGCACATGTCGAAGTCCGTCACCTCGGTGACACGCACGTACGCGGTCAGCCAGCCGCACGGCACGGTCTGCGGCGTGTCCTTGCTCCATCTCTCGTAGCCGTCGTCGTGGACGTTGAGGCAGTCCCCGCCACGTACCGCCGCGAACGCCATGTCCCGAGGGTCCGGCTCTCGGGGCGGCGGCGAGGTGTAGCTGTTGTCGGCCGAGCCGAAGCCGCCACCGGTGTTGTTCCAGGCTGTGCGGGTGCGGGTGCGGGTGGGGGCCGGGGAGCGCGACGGGCTCGCGTTGCGGTACTGCTCAGGCGGCAGGGTGTACCGGCTCGTCGGGGTGTGGGTGGGGACGGTGGTGCGCGGTGGGCTCGCGTGGTTGTTCCGCTCAGGGATCAGCCCCTCCTCCCGGGCGAGCGCGATCCCGCCGATGACCGCGACGACCAGCAGCATGGCGCCGGTGAAGCTGGCCACTGACCGCAGTGCCTCACGCCTGCGTTCCTCTTCCTCCCGCTTGCGCTCTGTTTCCTCCCGCTTGCGCTTCTGCTCCGCCCTGCGCAGCTGTTCGTGCCGGTCCGCCTCCTCGCGTTCGCGCTGCGCGCGCCTCCCTCGCACGCTCCTCCCGTCTCTCCTGCCCCCGCCTCACCTCCCTCTGCTGTACACGCTGCTGGAGTTCCTCCTGGCAGCGCCGCAAGGTGTCCGCGACGTGACCGAGCCCGTCCTGATGCTGCGGGGCTCGGACGGCGTCCCGCAGTTGTGTGTACGTCTCGCGCAGTTGCGTGTAGGGGCGGGTGGGGATCGCCGGCAGGGTCTGGGTGAGGAGGCGTTCCGTGGCCGTCTGGCTACTGGGGGCGGTGTCCCGCAGGCGCCGGCCCTCGGCCTCGTACGTCTCGATCAGCGCCCTCCAGGGTGGTGGCAGCCATCGTTCACCGCCTGCAGGTGGGACGGTGCGGTCCAACTCCGCCAGGAGGTCGTGGAGGTGCGGACGTTGGGTGCGCTCGGCGGCCAGGCAGGGGCGGATGAGCGGAACCAACTCCCTCGGCAGCCCCTCGAGTCTCAGGTCGTTGTTCTCCACGAGAGCGCGTAGTTGGAGCATGTGCTCGGTGTCGCGGTAGGGCGGGCGGCCCACGGCCAGGTAGAAGAGCGTCGCGCCCAGGGAGTACACGTCGGATGCCGTGGTGGATTCCTGGCCGTGCGCCTGTTCCGGTGAGCTGAACGCGAGGGTGCCCAGCGTCAGGGCGGTGCGGGTGAGGTCGTACGCGTGGGAGATGCCGAAGTCGATGAGGCGGGGGCCCGCCGCGGGCAGCAGGATGTTCTGCGGTTTCACGTCCCGGTGGATGACGCCTTCGTCGTGCAGCGCTGTCAGGGCGCGCACGGCGCCAGCCGCCACCCAGCGGACAGCGGTGGCTGGCAACGGGCCCTGGGTGTCGCTGAGTTCGGAGAGCGGGGGTGCGGGTATGTAGTCGACCGCCATCCACGGGCGGGGGTCCGCGAGTCCCGCGTCGCGTACGCGGGCCGTGTGCACGCTGTCCACTCGACGGGCCAGCTCCACCTCGCGGGCGAACCGCCTGCGGTCGCTGGGGCTGACCGTGCCCTCGGTGATCGGCGTCTTGACCGCCACGAGGTGGCCGCCTTCGCCGGGCCTGCCGGACCGCCCTAGGTAGATCCGTCCCATCCCGCCGGAGGCGATCCGCCGCTCGATGCGGTACGCGCCGAGCTGCCGTGGGTCGTCCGGACCGAGTGGCAGCAGCCGTGGGCCGGTCATCCCTTTCCCCCTTCGGGTGTTGGTAAGGCGCCCGTGTCGCTGGCGCCGGGACTGGGCAGGAGCGGGTGGTCATGGGCTGGCCGCGGGCCGGCGGCGTTGAGTTCCTTCGTCACGGGCTCTGGTCTCGACTAGCGCTGGCAGGAGGCGATGACCAGGAAGAGGACGAGGCACGCCAGGCCGAACAGGGGTATGCAGCCGAGGGAGTTCGGGTCCTTCCGGTTGATCTCCACGCTGCCGCCCGGGACGAGTCGGGGGTGCCGGTCGGCGTAGTGGGCGACGGTGAGGTCCTCGGCCTCGGACTCGGTGGTCCACCGGGTGGTGAAGCCGCATTCGCCGCATCGGTAGCGGTACGCCATGTCAACTCCTCGATGCCGCAGGTGCGATGGTGCGGTGCTGCGGGGTGTCAGAGCGAGGATGCCGCCGGGAGGTCCCAGGGGAACAGGTCAGGAGACCGGCCACAGCACCAACGGCCATGTACGGCCGGTCCGGCACGGGACGCGCCGGCGCTCGGGTGCGGCGGACGCCCCGCGAGATCCCCTGTGTCCCGCGGGGCGT
>NZ_BAAHCA010000216.1:0-6356 GCF_054776295.1 Streptomyces sparsus | reverse complement strand
GCCGCACGGCGGGCCCGTCCTCCGTCCCGGGCTCGGCTGGGCCCGCCTTCTCGGCGTCGTCCGCGGAAGCCCCGTCCTCCCGCTCGGCACGGACCGGATCGGTCGCCTGCCCGGCCGCGTCCCCGACCGGCTTCGCGGTCGCCGCCGCATCCACGCGGGCAGCGGGCTGCTCGCCCTCGTCGGGCCGGGCGGGCTCGTCAGGGTTGTCGGGACGGGCGGCCTTCGCCGGGTCGGGAGCGCCGCCCGTGCGTCGTCCGGCACCTCCGAACGTGGCACGGGGGTCGATCCGGTCGCGGGCAGGTGGAACCGTGCCGCGTTCCGCTGTCGTCTCCCCCGACGACTTCTGCTTCCTCGAACTGTCGGGGGACTCGCCCGCCACCGTGCCTCCTGTGTTCCTGCCGATCGCCGTACCAGATAACAGTGTGCTGCGCGCCACCACCGCGGCACCGGGAGGGCCGTGTGGCCCCGGTGTCCCACTGGACAGACGAGAACGACATACCTACTGGTTCCCGTACATAACAACCAGGCACTCTCGACAGAACATTGTGAGAGGGGTCACCCTGTGGTTCATCCACGCGGGGAGGCATGGATGGGCAGGAGCCGCAGAACAATTCCGGAAGAGCTGTTGTTGCTCGCTCTGGACCCGACGACGGGTACCACAGCGCAGCCGCAGTCGCTCGACCTCGGCCTGGCCGGAGCACAGCTAGTGGAGCTGGCTCTGGCAGGACGGATAGCCCCGGATGGGGATCGTATCGCCGTGGTGCTGCCACGGCCGACCGGAGATCCGACACTGGACTCCGCACTGGAACTGCTGCGCAGGCGCGGCAGCCCGGTGCGCGCTGTCCACTGGATAGGCGGGCCCAGACTCGGGCTGCGCCAGACCTACCTCTCACACCTGGAACGCTGTGGCATGGTGCATGCCGTGGAGGGCCAGATGTGCGGAGTCTTGCCGACGACTCGCTACCAGGCGACGGAGACGGCCATCAGCCGGGAGATCAAGAACCGGCTGGACTCGGCGATCCGCACCGGCGTACCGCCGGACCCGCGGACCGCGGCGCTCGCCGCGCTGGCCCACGCGGTCGGTCTCGGCAAGCACCTGTACCCCGGCAACGAGGGACGGTCGAGCCGTTCCCGGTTGCGGGACCTCATCAGGCACGACCCGATGGGCGGCCTCGTCGCACATGCCGTGATGGATGTGCAGAACGGTGTGGCGGCGCAGCCGCGGCGCGCACCGGGCGTGGGGCCGACCGTCGGAGCGCACAGCACGGCCCGGGCCACCGCGACGGGGACGTCGATGCCGTCCCGCGGTGTACCCGAGCAGGCGCTGCGGGGCGGCATGGCCCGCGCCGGCGCTCGCTGACGCGCGGGAAACGCTGGACGCAGGGGTGGGAGGCGGTCCGTTCGAGCGGACCACCTGCCACCCCTTGCGTGCGTGCCTGCACGCCGGGTGGTCGATTCTTGTCAAAGCACCGGCGCATCCGCGCTGTTGGTGGCAATCTGCTGAACAGTATTCGTACGCAACAGCGGAGGTGCACATCCCGTGGCGTCCAACGTCAACCCGACAGTGAGAAGGCGCCGACTGGGACAGGAGCTGCGAAAGCTCCGCGAGGAGAAGGGAATGACGGCGGAGGAGGTCGCCGACCGTTTGCTGGTCTCCCAGTCGAAGATCAGCAGGTTGGAGAACGGCCGCCGCAGTATCAGCCAGCGTGACGTCCGCGATCTCTGCGGCGTCTACGAGGTCGAGGACCGCCGCATAGTCGAGTCGCTCATGCAGATGGCGAAAGAGTCACGGCAGCAGGGCTGGTGGCACGCTTTCGGCGACATTCCCTACAGCGTCTACATCGGGCTGGAGACGGACGCCGCCTCACTTCGGGTGTACGAGTCGCTCATCGTTCCCGGGCTGCTCCAGACGCGCGACTACGCCCAGGCGGTCATCGAGGGCATGTGGCCGGAGGCGACGCCCAGCGAGATCGAGAAGCGGATCCAGATCAGGCTCAAACGACAGGACCGGCTCACCGACACCCGTAATCCGCTGCGGTTCTGGGCCGTGATCGACGAGGCCCTGCTGCGACGGGTGGTGGGCAGCCCCCACGTCATGGTCGACCAGCTGGAACACCTCGCGGACCTGAGCCTGCAACCGCACGTGACGCTCCAGGTCCTTCCCTACAGCGTGGGAGCCCATCCGGGTATGTACGGGAAGTTCGCCATTCTCGAATTCCAGGACGCCGGGGACGCAAGCGTCGTCTACCTGGAAGGCGTGACGAGTGATCTCTATCTGGAGAAGGCGAACGATGTGCAGAGTTACGCGGTGATGTACGAGCACCTGCGTGCCGAGGCGCTCAACCCCGAGCAGTCGCGGACGTTCATCCGCCAGGTCGCGGCTGACCACGCAGGGTGAAGTAGGGCGCTGTGCAGTCTGCGGTGGTGCAAGATACAGGCTTGGACGTGACAGGAAAAGGTTTCCGGGGCACATGCCATTCGGTCGAGTGAACGGCTCCCGCTGAGTCGCCCCTGGAGGCGTAGCGTTCCTCGCATCAGCGCCCCTGTTGGGGCGATGGGCCTTGCGCCCATGCACAGGTGCAACCATCGGAGTGGTCATGCGCAATCGTCAGGTCTCGTTGGCGGAATGGACAAAATCCTCCTACTCGGCAGTGAACGGTGACTGCGTGGAGGTGAAAATGCGGGGCACCGGCATCATCGACGTCCGTGATTCGAAGGCTCCGAGCGGACCGGCTTTCAGCGCTTCGCCCGAGGCGTGGTCCTGCTTCGTCAGGTCGATCGGTGACGGAGTGAGCGAACCCCGCTGATCTCGGCAGCGCGAGCAGAGTCCTCTCGACTGGCCCACCGTCCCGGCCGAGAGGACTCAGCTCCCCCGGAGACGTCTCCTCCGTCATCACCCCTGAACCGGCGCCCCGTCCGTGCGGCCCCCCGAGCCGGCGCTCCGCGGGCGTGCCGTCTCCCCGAGCCCCCGGCGGACGGTGCGACCCCGCCGGCCACCTGCTCGGCCTCCCGGCCACCTGCTCGGCCTCCCGGCCTCCCCGCCCTGCAGCAGGCGACGTGCGAAGTGGCCGCGCCCAGCCGCCGTCCCGCACCCCCGGCCGTCAGTCGTCCGAGCGGTTGTGACGGGTCAGTCGGCGGCGCCGTAGGGGCTGGTCAGGATCTCCAGGTAGTGGCCGTCGGGGTCGGCGAAGTAGGTGCCCCGACCGCCGTGCTCGTGGTTGATCGTGTTCGGCCGGGAGGCGGAGGGATCGGCGTAGTGGGTGACGCCGGCTGCCTTGATCCGCGCGAGGATGCGGTCGAACTCGTACTCGGTGACGAGGAACGCGTAGTGCTGCGAGGTGATGGGGCCGGCGTGGTTCACGAAGTCCAGCGTGACGCCGTTCGCGGTGGACACCGGCAGGAACGGTCCGTACGGCGGCCCCACCTCCAGCCCGAGCATGTCGGCGAGGAACTCCGCCGACACCTTGCGGTCACTGGCGTGCACGAGCGTGTGGTTGAGCTGGACCGGCATGGGTGCCTCCTCCGTCGTCCCCGGAGACGCTAGTCGCGGTGGCCGCCCGCAACCAGACGGCCTCGCGCCAGGTGGCCCGACCGGTCGGATTCGGCCATTGTCGACGAGACCGATCGCCACCCTCGTGCGGTGCTCCGCCCGAGGGTGCCCGTCGGCGCCCGGCAGAACACGACGACCACGGTGAGTGAACGACACCGGACTTCCCGGAGGCGGGCGGAGGGCGACGGCGGACCGCCGGGTGGGCCGGAGCAGGCCCAAGCAGGCTGTCGGGCATCCCCGTTGGGGGAGCGGCAGCGGCATCCGGTACCGTCTCATCAAGTTTCCGGCCGGCGGCGGAGAGCGTTCTCGTGACGGCAACACGGACGGCCCGGTACCGTCACCGAAGACCGTACCGGGCCGTCACGCCCCCGTTCACCGGCAAGCCGTACGAACCCCCGTGGCCGTACGCCCTGCCCGTCTATTTTGTTTTACGTGCTCCCCAGAGAGTACGGCGGGGGTCACCCCCTTTGTCAAGCGTAATTTATGGCGGACAGCGGAAGCTACGCGTGCGTAAACTTCAGTAGAGGACGGCTGCGGTTGACCAGCCGCGGCTTTGATCACAGGGGGTGATGGGGTGGACAGGGGGACGCAGGAAAGCGGGCGCACCATCGCGCAGCGACTGGACCACCTGATCGGCACGATCCACCCGGCGGGCCGCGGCCCGCTGAGCTACATGGAGATCGCCGAGGGGATCAAGGAGAAGGCCGGACCCGACGGTCCGACGGTGTCGCACGCCACGATCCAGAAGATCCGCAAGGGCGAGATCCTCGATCCCAAGGTGAGCACGCTCACGGTGATCGCCGGATTCTTCGGCGTGCCGGTGACCTACTTCTTCGACGCCGCGGTGGCCGAACGGGTCGACGCGAAACTGGCCAAGATCAAAGAACGCGTTGAACTCACCCGTGCGCAAAGGGAGTTGGTGGAAATCCTGGGGGACGGTGATGTGCGCGACGTGGCGGTGCGGATGAACGGTCTCTCCTCCGGAAGCCTGCACGCGATCCGCGGGGTGATCGACCAGGCCCGCCGGCTGGAGGGCCTGCCGGACGCTCCCGAAAAGCGGGACTAGGGTCCGACCGGCCCATCCGCACGCGTGTCGCGATTTCTTCGGACAGTACGCCGGCTATTCGCCCGGACGTCGCACGGTGGTCGCCGCAGCGACCCGTAAATGTCCGAGAGCATTTGGTCGAGCGGCGGTCGAGCGGCCTAAACTACGGCTCCGAAGGAGACCGTATGCCCAGAAAGAGCCGCCGGGCCCGCTGTGAGGCCGCCGCAGACGCGCTCGACATTCCGCGCCCGTTCGACCTCGACGTGCTCTGCGAGCGCATCGCCGCCGACCGTGGACGGCCGCTGCGACTTGTCCCGCTCGAAGGCGCCCCGGACGGCAACCTGCCCTGCGGCGTGTGGGTGGCCACCAGCAGCACCGACGTCATCTTCTACGAGCCCGCCACCAGCGGCGTGCACAAGCTCCAGATCGTGCTGCACGAACTCGCGCACCTCCTGCTGGGCCACGGCGCCCCGGACGCCGAACGGCCGGCCTACGCCGTCCGGCTGCTCGACGACGTCGCGTCCGCCGCCCACCGCGACTCCGACGCCCACCGCGACGACGAGAACGACCTCGACCTCGACCAGTTGCTGCACGTGCTCGGCCGCACCAGCTACACCGACGGTGAGGAGCGCGACGCCGAGCTGCTGGCGACGATCCTCAGCGAGCGCGCCCTCCGCGGTGAGGCCCCGTCCACCTCCGACCAGGCAGCCGGTGTGCTCAACCGGCTGAACGACGTCTTCGGCCACCCCATACGCGGATGAGGCGCCTGTGCAGACCGCTGTTCTGATCCTCCTCTGGGCCATGGTGCTGTGGCGCGCCCCGGCCGTCCTGCGGCGCGGCGGCCCGCCGAAACAACGCTCGCTCTGGTTCACCTTCGCCGCTCTCACCGTCGCCATGACGCTGCGGCTGCCGGACGTGATGACGGCCCTCGACGGCCGCACCGGCGTCAACAACCTCTCGACGCTCCTCAAGCACCTGCTCGGTGTCACCGCCGCCGCCTCCCTCCTGGAGTTCGTCTTCGGCATGACCCGCGCGGACAGCCGCGTCGGCCGCCGGGTGCGCCTGGCCACCGCCGGAGCCGCCCAGCTCGTGCTGATCGCGCTGTTCGTCGCGATGCCCCGCGAGACGCAGGTGGCGGACTTCTACGAGACCAGCGCCGGGTCCGTCACCGCCACCGGATACCTGCTGGTCTTCTTCGGTTTCCTGGGCGCCGTCATGGTCGCCGCCGCCTGGCTGTTCTGGGGCTCCAGCCGGCACGCGGGCGCGGGCTGGCTGCGCACCGGGCTCCGCCTGCTGGGCGCCGGCACGGCCGCCGGGGTGGCCTACGCGCTGGTCCGGTCCGCCTATCTCGTGCTGCGGCTCACCACCAGCGCTGACCACCCGTCGCGGGACGCCGCGGTGAGCGACACCACCGACGTGCTCAAGCACGTCGCCATCGCCCTGATAGTCGTCGGCAGTTCCGTTCCCGCCGCCGGCGTCGCCTGGCAGTCGGCCCGCTACTGGGTCCACCTGCGACGCCTGCGTCCCCTCTGGAGCGACCTCACCGCGGCGGTGCCCGAGGTGGTGCTGCACGAGAGGCTGCTCCGCCGCGAGCTGCGTCTGCGACTGCACCGCAGGGTCGTCGAGATCCGCGACGCGCTGCTGGCACTCCAGCCGCACGTCACCTCCGCCCAGCGGGACCGGGCCGACGAGATCGCCGAGGCGGCCGGCCTGACCGGCGCCGCCCGCCGCACCCTCGCCGACGCCTGCTGGCTGGAACTG
>NZ_BAAHCA010000215.1:0-6376 GCF_054776295.1 Streptomyces sparsus | reverse complement strand
GGGGGCCGGTGGGGCCGCGGGCGACGACGGTGGCGCCCGGTGGGGTCGGCCACGGTGACGGGGGCCGGTGGGGGCCGGCCCTTTGGTGGGGGTTGCGGGAGGTGTCAGGCGACGCGGGCGGGCGCCAGCTGGTTGTTGACGACCTCCACCAGGGCGCGCGGGGTGCGGGCGTCGGTCAGCGCGGAGTCCTCCAGCTGGATGCCGTACTCCCGCTCGATCCGGCCGCCGGTCTCCAGCAGGGCGAGCGACTCGTAGCCGAGTTCCTCGAAGTCGGTGTCGAGGATGTCGCCGTCCAGGTCGACGCTCTCGTCGGCGCCGGCGCCCTCCAGCAGGATGCGCTTGAGGTCCTCGACGGTGAACTGCGTTGCGGGCATGGCTGTCCTCTCGGTGGGTGACGGTGCGTGGGGGAACGTGGTGCGCGGAACCGCGGTGGCGTCCGGGGACGTCATCGGCCGGCGGCGCGCACCACCACGGCGGAGTTGAAGCCGCCGTGACCGCGGGCCAGGACCAGCGCGGCGCGCAGCCCGGTGACCCGGCGGGGCTCTGCGGTGACCAGGTCGATGTCGTAGTCGTCCGACAGGGTCACGTGCGGGGTCGGCGGGATCACGCCGTCCCGCATGGCGAGGAACGCGGTGGCCAGGTCGAGCGGCGCCGCGCCGGAGTACAGCCGCCCGGTCATCGTCTTGGGGGCGGTGACCGGCACGCCGCGCGGCCCGAAGACCTTGGTGATGGCCTCGGCCTCGTTCCGGTCCGCCTCGGGCATCGCCGCGGCGTCGGCGAACACCACGTCGATCTGCTCCGTGCCGACGCCGGCGTCCTCCAGGGCGATCTCGATGGCCTTCTGCAGGCCGGGCCCGCGGCCGCTGCCCGGCTTGGGGTCGAACGTGGACCCGTAGCCGGCGATCTCACCGTAGATGTGCGGGGCGCGGCGCTCACGGGCCGACTCGAGGTCCTCCATGACCAGCAGCGCACCGCCCTCGCCGGGCACGTGGCCGCGGGCGGCGGCGTCGAACGGCAGGTAGGCCCGCTGCGGGTCGTCGCTGGTGCTGAGCCGGCCGCCGGCCAGCTGGGCGACCCACCCCCAGGGGCAGATCGAGGCGTCGATGCTGCCGGAGATGACCAGCCGGGTGCCCTTGCGGATCTGCCGCCGGGCCTGGGCGACGGCGTCCAGTCCGCCGGCCTGGTCGCTGACGACCACGCCGGACGGTCCGCGCATGCCGTTTCGGATGGAGATCTGGCCGCTGTTGACGGCGTAGAACCAGGCGAAGGACTGGTAGGCGCTGACGTACTGGCCGCCCTTGCTCCACAGGTTCTGCAACTCCCCCTGGCCGAACTCGAATCCGCCGGAGGAGCTGGCCGTGACGACGCCCATGTCGTACTCGGGCAGGTCACCGGGCTGCACGCCCGCGTCGGCGAACGCGCAGTCGGCGCCCACCAGCGCGATGCGGGTCATCCGGTCGGTCTGCGGCAGCAGCCGGCCCGGCAGGTGCTCCTCGGCGACGAAGCCCTCGATCTCGCCCGCGAGCCGGGACGGGTACTGCGAGGCGTCGAACCGGGTGATCGGGCCGATGCCGCTGCTGCCGGACCGGGTCGCGGCCCAGTAGGTCTCCACACCGAGCCCGTTGGGGGCCGCGATGCCCAGGCCGGTGACCACCACCTTGCCGGTGCGGGAAGCCGTGCCGGTCATGCCGCGCTCCTCTCGGGTCGGGCGAGCACCATCGCGCTCTGGAAGCCGCCGAATCCGCTGCCCACCGACAGCACCGCGTCCGTCTTCCAGTCCCGCGCGGTCAGCGGCACGTAGTCGAGGTCGCATTCGGGGTCGGGGGTATGCAGGTTGGCCGTGGGCGGCACCACGTTGTGCTGCATGGCCAGGGCCGACGCGGCGATCTCGATGGAACCGATGGCGCCCAGCGAGTGGCCGACCATCGACTTGATCGAGCTGACCGGGGTCCGGTAGGCGTGGTCACCGAGGCTGCGCTTGAACGCGGCCGTCTCGTGCCGGTCGTTCTGCTTGGTGCCGGAGCCGTGCGCGTTGATGTAGTCGATGGCCGTCGGGTCGAGCCGCGCCTCGTCCAGGGCGACCCGGATGGCCTCGGCCATCTCCCGTCCGTCCGGCCGCAGCCCGGTCATGTGGAAGGCGTTGCAGCGGGACGCGTAACCGGCGATCTCCGCGTACACGTGGGCGCCGCGGCGCCGTGCGGCACCCAGCTCCTCCAGTACGAAGACGGCCGAACCCTCACCCATCACGAAGCCGTTGCGGGTGCCGTCGAACGGCCGCGAGGCGTGCTCGGGGTCGTCGTTGCGGGGCGTGGTGGCCTTGATCGCGTCGAAGCAGGCCACCGTGATCGGGGAGATCGGCGCGTCGGTGGCACCGGCGATCATGACGTCCGCGGAGCCCTCCCGGATGAGTTCGGCGGCGTGGCCGACCGAGTCCAGTCCGGAGGTGCAGCCGGTGGACACCACCGTGCTGGGCCCCTCGGCGCCCACCGCCCAGGCCACCTCGGCCGCGAACGAGCTGGGCACCAGGTAGTCGTAGAGGTGCGGCACCGCGTAGGTGTGGTCGACGAGTTCCAGCCGGCCGCCGTCGCTGACCGTGCGGTACTCCTGGTCGAGGCCGGTGGTCGCGCCGACGGCGCTGCCGATGGTGACGCCCGTGCGGTGCGGGTCGAGTCCGGCGAAGTCCAGGCCGCTGTCGGCGACCGCTTCCCGGGTGGTGACCACCGCGAACTGCGCGGCCCGGTCCATGCGGCGCGTCTCCTGCGGGCTCAGCCCGAGCAGGTCGGCGTCGAAGTCGACCTCCGCCGCGACCTGCGAGCGGAACGACGACGCGTCGAAGAAGCTGATCCGCCGGGTGGCGGTACGGCCGTCGGTGAGCAGGCTCCAGAAGTTCTTGGTGCCCACGCCGCCGGGCGCGGTGACCCCGATGCCGGTGATCGCCACGCGCCGCGCGCTCACAGTGCTGTCCAGTGGTAGAAGCGGTCGGCCATCGCGTCGGCCGGCGACCGCCACGTCTGCGGGTCGTAGGCCTCGATGAACGGTTTCAGGTCGTCGCTGATGCCGACGAACCGCGGGTCGGACTTGGCGTCCTCGATGCGCTCGCCGCCGTCCTCCCCGTCGAAGTCCTGGAGGTGGAAGTAGAGGCCCTGGTACGAGAAGAGCTGACGCCGGCGGGTGCCCATGCGGTGCGGCAGGTCGGTGGTGTCGAACTCGGCGAAGAGGCGGGCGACGTCCTCCGCCGAGCGTGGCTCCATCCGGGCCACGATCAACGTGCTGTGCATCTCAATCTCCTTGTCGAGCCTGGTGTCGGGGCGGCTGTGGTGGGAGGGGGCGGCGTGACGCGCCACGGGTCAGGCGCCCATGCCGGGGCCGAACCAGCGGTCCAGTGCCATCGGCAGGTCGTGGTGGCTGCCGGGTGCGGCCCAGGCCACGTAGCCGTCCGGCCGCACCAGCAGAGCGGTGGTGCCGCCCAGGGCCGGTGCGCCGTCGTCGCCGACGGCCGCGGTGACGACGTCCACCCGGTCGGTCCAGCCGGCAGCCCGGCGGCGCAGCGCGGGGTTGTCGGTGAGGTCCAGCAGCAGGCCCCGGCCGCGGCGCAGCAGCTCGGGGCTGCTGGTGTCGGCGGAGTCGCGGCGCAGCGCCAGCTTGGGCAGCCGCAGGCCGAGCAGCGGGTTGCGGCCGCCGCCCACGTCGTAGTGGATCTCCAGTCCGCTGACCATGGCGGCGAGGTGGCGGCCGACCTCCTCGTAGCGGATGAGTTCCTTCAGCACGTCGCGCAGCGGCTGCACCTCGGCTCCGCTGAGGAACAGCAGGCCCTGGGCCTGGGTGTTCATGAGCAGCCGCTTGCCGACGGGGTGGCGTTCGCCGTGGTAGGTGTCGAGCAGGTCCTCCGGGGCGGAGCCGCGGACGACGGCGCCCAGCTTCCAGCCGAGGTTGACGGCGTCCTGGATGCTGGTGTTCATGCCCTGGCCGCCGGCCGGCAGGTGGATGTGCGCGGCGTCGCCGGCGAGCAGCACCCGGCCCCTGCGGTACTCGGTGACCTGCCGGGTGGCGTCGCCGAAGGCGCTCACCCACTCCGGGCGGGCGTGTGAGATGTCCTCGCCGGTGAGCCGCTGCCACGCGTCGGCGACCTCGGAGAAGGCGGGCGGTTCGGTGCGGCGGCGCGGCGGCGTGCCGCGTTCGCAGACGATGATGCGGGTGACGCCGCCGGGCAGCGGGCCGACCATCACCATGCCGCCGGGCAGCGTCTCGCCGATCATGCGCGGCTGGAGTTCGACGTCCCGCAGGTCGGCGAGGAACATCTCCATGGTGGCGGCGGTGCCGGGGAAGTCGAAGCCGGCGGCCTTGCGGACCTTGCTGCGTCCGCCGTCGCAGCCGACCAGCCATTCGGCGCGCAGGGTGTGTTCGCCCTCCGGGCCGCGCACGGTGACCTCGACGCAGTCGCCCTTGTCGTTCAGTTCGAGCAGTTCGTGGCCGCGCCGCAGGTCCACGCCGAGTTCGGTGGCCCACTCCTCCAGCACGGCCTCGGTGGCGGACTGCGGCACCGTCTTGGCCGCCTGGTGGGCGCCCGCCAGGATGCTGAAGTCGATCGGGAGACCGCCGAAGTGGCCCTGGTTGCTGGTCTCGATGTCGCCGAAGCGGGACAGCAGGCCCCGCTGGTCGAAGACTTCCATGGTGCGGGCGGTGAAGCCCAGGCCGCGGGATTCACCGGTGCGCTTCGGCAGGCGTTCGACGACGATGACGTCGACGCCGGCCAGGCGCAGTTCCGCGGCGAGCATGAGTCCGGCCGGGCCGGCGCCGGCGACGATGACTGAAGCGTCCATGTACCTCTCCTCGACAGGGTTCGGAAATGGGCAGGACTGGTCGGTGGAACACGACGGGGAAAACCCCGGTGTACGCACGGGGACCTGGGAGATTCATGTCGAGAAAACCGCTGGAAACGCGGGGAGGAACTCGACGCAGAGCCTTCGCGACCGAATCGGCGGAGACCGTCCGGGGCGATCGACACAGTGCTGCGGAATCTACGGACAAGCTTCTTCGGAAAGGCCCTGCCGCGTCAAGCAAAGTCCTTGAAGCAAACCGCAAGCATATGTCAAAGACACGTCAACCGACCGCCGGAAAGGCCTTTCCTGTGGCCCCGGTCACACGTCGCCTCCCCACCGGCGGACCGGCGGGTCTGGCACCTCGCAGTAGACCGCAACCCTCTTGTCATGCAGGGCAGTCGGGGCGCGAGCGCCGGTAGCGGGGGTGGCGCGACGACACCCCGGCGTGCCGGCCGCGAGCCGGGGTCGACCCGCTTGCGCGGGCCGGCCGGCACACGTCCGGCGGACGCCGGCACAGTGCGGGGGAAGTTAGTGAACAGCTTCTTCGGTGCCGATCGCGACGTCAAGCTTATGGCCGCACGGAAAGCACAAGCCTGCGTCAAGGAATTCCAACGCCCCGGCCGACTCCGTGAAATACGTTGCGGTCTGTGCAAATTACCCTCTCCTGGGTTGGCCGCCGATCTCCTGTTTCCTAGTCTCGTCTCCGTCGGACATCGCGGTATTCGTTCACGAGGGGAGCAGGACATGGAACGGGTGGAACTGTGCGCGGGAGTGGTGTGCCGGCGGCGGGAGAGCACGGGCGAGGGCAGGCGCCGGGCGTTCGGCGGCAGCCGGCTCTGTCCCGCCTGCCAGGGCCGGTTGAGCGCGGAGATACGCCAACTGCCCCGCCTGCACGCGGCGTGCGAGGACCTACTGGGCGGCGGCCGCACCGGCCCCGCGGAGCGCACCTCGGGCGGTCACCTGCCCGGCATGCCCTTCAACGAGGCCGCGTGCGAGGCACGTTGGGCGATCCTGGGCACCCTGGGCGGCTGGGCGGGGCTGGTCGCGGAGCAGCGCGGCCTACGACCTCCCGAGCGCGCCCCGAACACCCTCGCCGACTTCCTCGGCCGCCACCTGGCCTGGCTGGCCGGTCACGGCGCGGTGCACGAGCTGACCGCGGAGATATCCCAACTCGTCCGCCGGGCACGCCGGGTGGTCGATCCGGACCCGGTCCGCCGGGTCCCGGTGGGTGCCTGCGCGGAGCCGGGCTGCGCCGGCACGCTGGCCGCCCTGGTACGGCCCGACGCCCCCGGTGGCTCCGCCGAGATACGGTGCGACGCCGATCCGGAGCACCGCTGGGCCGGACACGAGTGGACGCGACTGGGCCTGCGTATGCGGCAGTCGGCCGCCGGCCACCGCGGCACCCCCGCCCGGGTCGGGTGGTTGAGCGCCGCGGAGATCGCCCGGTTGTGGGACGTTCCCCCCGGCAGCGTCTACCGGCTGGCCAGCGAACGCGGATGGCGGCGACGCAGCGAGGGCGGCCGGACCCGCTACCACGAGGCCGACGTCACCGCCGC
>NZ_BAAHCA010000214.1:0-6393 GCF_054776295.1 Streptomyces sparsus | reverse complement strand
GGCGGGCGCCGCCGACGCGACCAGCACGGGTGACCCGGCGGGCAACGTCGGCGCGGCGGATGGGGCCAGCTCGCCGACGGAGCCGGGAGCGGCACCCGTCGTCGGTGTCGGCGAGCTCAACGCACTGCTGGCTGCCGCAGCCGACACCCTGACCCGGGCAGTGGTCAAGGCCGTGCTGGCCGCCGATTCCGTGTCCGGCCCTGGTGGAGTCTTCCCCTCCTACCGCGACCTGTACGGGCGGCAGGCGGCGGACTGACCCACCCACGCCCCGCCGGAACGGCTCGCGTACCGGGCAGCCGGTCGGGCGCCGCCCCGGCCACCGGGCCGTGGCGGCGCCCAACTGCCGGGCCTCGTCAGGGCTTGCGGGCGACGGCACCGTACTGGGGGACGACTTCCGGCTGGTCACCGACTCCGACCGGACTGCCACCGTCCGCCCCCGTCGCGTCCGAAACGTCGGCTCGCCAGCGTGAGCAGGAGACCAGCCCGGGCTCGAGGAGTTCCAGGCCCTCGAAGAAGCGGCTGATCTCCGGGCCGGTACGGGCGGTGATCGGCGGCGTGGCGTTCTCGTTCCAGAAGCGCATCGCCTCGGCCTGCGACCCACCGCCCAGTTCGATGTCAGTGGTGGGGTGGGTGAGCACCAGGTAACTGCCGGACGGCACGGCGGCCAGCAACTCGTCGACGATCCTCTGCGCCTTCTCCGTGTCCAGGACGAAGTTGAGAATGCCGAGCAGCAGCACGGCGACCGGCTGACCGAAGTCGAGCGTGCGGCGGGCCGCTTGCAGGATCGCCGACGGGTCGTGCGCGTCGGCGTCCAGGTACGCAGTCGTGCCGGCGGCGGTGCTGGTGAGCAGTGCTCGGGCGTGGGTCAGTACGAGCGGGTCGTTGTCGACGTACACGATGCGCGCGTCGGGGGCTGAACGCTGGGCGACTTCGTGGGTGTTGTTGTGGGTGGGCAGGCCGGTGCCTATGTCGAGGAACTGGCGGATGCCCGCGTCCTCGACGAGATGCCGCACCGCGCGGATCAGGAACCGCCGGTCGGCGCGGGCGACGTCGACGATGCCCGGGAACATACTCCGGACGTGGGCGCCCGCGCGGCGGTCGGCCTCGTAGTGGTCCTTGCCGCCGAGCCAGTAGTTCCACACGCGGGCGTTGTGGGCCACGTTCGGGTCAACTGCGGGTGCCTGCTTGTCCGTCACACGTCCTCCTGGCTGCTGTAGGTGACGTCATCATGCCCCGCGGACCGCTGCCGCAGGTGCCCCAGGCCCTGCTGGGTCCCCGCGACGGCCCGCTAGATCGCCGTGGCTGCCCCGGCCGGCCGCCGTCCCGGCCCGGGCGGTCACCGAGCCCACCCGGTCGGTCGCCCGTCCCCGCCCGGTCGACGTGGTGTGTACAAGCTGGTTCTGGCTCGCCTTCCGTGACGGACACACGGTGAGTGGGCGGGTTCCACGGCACGGTCAGATGCGGTTCCGTGGGTACCGGGCGTTCCAGTAGCTGAGAACCGCCATGCGCTGGTCCTGGAGACTCGCGACGTCGCCAGGGAGCGCAGGGGCGAAGATGTCGACTGTGGCGGGAGCTGCGTCCTGGGCGTCCGGGGGAAGCACGTAGGCCTCCCGTCCGTTGGTGAACTGCCGCAGCTGTCCGGAAGGGTGGACGTGGGGACGAGCACCCTGGCAGCAGAGCAAACGGCCTTCGCGTTCCAGTTGCCTGCGGACCTGGAGGAGGCAGTCGAGGTAGTCAGTGCCTCTGATGACGGTCCGGAAGTGATCGTCCAGAAGCTCGATCAGCGCTGCGGAGGGGCTGCCGATCTGGATGACGACGTCCTGCATGCCGCCGCCCGCGTCAACGGTCTGCAGGCGCACTCTCTCAGCCCACTCCGGCTGAGGATCACTGCTACGGGGTGCCTCCCCTTGAGACCGACTGTGCACAGCGGTCATGATCCCTGCCGATTGAGATCCCGGGCAAGGTCTCATCACCACGGCGGACGGCCTCGATGACGGCACGCTGCGGCTGACGGGCCGGTCGGCAGGCCAGCAGGCTGCCCGTCGCCGGCTGTTCCTCCGGTCGGCGCTGATGACTGCTCGACGCACGTGTGGCGGCCGCGGAAAGTGTTCAGACCGAGGTGCCGACGGCCGCGTCCCCGACCGGCGGACGGGCCGGTCGGGGACGCGGGGCGGTGATCGGCGTGCCGTCGGGTGGTCCCGCCGGTTGCCGTCGGCGGATCAGGCCGGGACCGCGGTCCGGCTCTGCTTGGGCTGCTCCTCCCCGGCGGGGGCGACCGCCGCGGTCCCGGCGGTGCGCTTGAGCAGGACGACGAGCGTGGTGCTGATCACCGTGCCGACCGCGATGGCCACCAGGTACAGCAGCGGGCTGCCGATCAGCGGGACCACGAACACGCCGCCGTGCGGGGCCCGCAGCGTGGAGCCGAAGGCCATGCTCAGCGCCCCGGTCACGGCGCCGCCCGCCATCACGGAGGGGATGACACGCAGCGGGTCGGCGGCGGCGAAGGGGATGGCACCCTCGGTGATGAACGAGGCGCCGAGGACCCAGGCCGCCTTGCCGTTGTCGCGCTCGGTCTTGGTGAAGAGCTTGCCGCGCACGGTGGTGGCGAGGGCCATCGCCAGCGGCGGCACCATGCCTGCGGCCATGACGGCGGCCATGACGGTCAGTGCGCCGTCGCTGGGGTCGGAGACCGCGATGCCGCCGGTGGCGAAGGCGTAGGCGACCTTGTTGACCGGGCCGCCCAGGTCGAAGCACATCATCAGGCCGAGCAGGGCGCCCAGCAGCACGGCGTTCGCTCCGCTGAGGCCGCTCAGCCAGTCGGTGAGGGCCGACTGCACGGAGGCGATCGGCTTGCCGATGACCACGAACATCAGGAAGCCGACGACCGCGGAGGAGATCAGCGGGATCACCACGACCGGCATGATGCCGCGCAGCACGTCCGGGATCCTGACCCGCTGGATGGCCATGACCACCGCACCGGCCAGCAGACCGGCGACGAGGCCGCCGAGGAAGCCGGCTTCGATGGTGAGCGCGATGGCACCGCCGACGAAGCCGGGCACGAGACCTGGCCGGTCGGCCATGCCGTAGGCGATGTAGCCGGCGAGCACGGGGACCAGGAAGCCGAACGCCGCACCGCCGATCTGGAAGAACAGCGCGGCCCAGCTGGCGGTGTCGAGCCAGGAGAACTGCTCGGCGACGGAGGGGGCCTCGGTGATGTCGTAGCCGCCGATCGCGAAGGCGAGCGCGATCAGCAGACCGCCGGCCGCGACGAACGGCACCATGTAACTGACACCGGTCATCAGCCACTTGCGCAGGCGGGTGGCGTAGCCGTCGCCGTTGTCGCCGGCCTCGTCGACCGGCGTGTCGCCCGCGGAGGCGGCGGTGGTCTCACCGCGTTCGGCCTTGGCCCGTACCTCGGTGATGAGGTCGGCGGCGCGGTTGATGCCGGCCTTGACGCCGACGTCGACGGTGGGCTTTCCCGCGAAGCGGCCCTTGTCCCGCACTTCGACGTCGTGGGCGAGGATCACGCCGTCGGCGGCCTTGATGACCGCCGGGTCGATCCGGTCGAACCCGGCTGAGCCCTGGGTCTCGACGGTGATCTCGACGCCGGCGGCGCGGGCGGCGTTCTCCAGTGACTCGGCCGCCATGTAGGTGTGGGCGATGCCCGTGGGGCAGGAGGTGACGGCGACGATACGGAACGGTGTGCGCTCCGGCTCCACGCCGGCCGCGTCCGTGTCCCCCACGCCACCGGAGCCGCCGGGAGCACCGGCCTCCCTCGACCCGGGACCCGCAGCCACGGAACCGGCAGCCCCGGAGCCGGCGTCCTCGGGCCCCGCAGCCCCGGTGTCCGCAGCACCCGCCCCGCCCGCCCCGGCGTCGTCGGTTGCCGCGTCCGGTGCGGGTTCGGTGGTGTCACCCGACTCGCCGCGGATCAGGGCGGCGGCGTGCTCGGGGTCGTCGGCTGCGCGCAGGGCGTCGGTGAAGGTGCTGTCCATCAGCGAGCGGGCCAGGCCGGACAGGATGGAGAGGTGGTCGCTGTCGGCGCCGGCGGGTGCGGCGATCAGGAAGACCAGGTCGGCCGGACCGTCGGCGGCACCGAAGTCCACGGGCGTGGTGGGGCGTCCGAAGGCCAGGGAGGGTTCGGTGACGTGTTCGCTGCGGCAGTGCGGGATGCCGATGCCGCCGTCCAGGCCGGTGGGCATCTGGGCTTCGCGGGCGGCGACGTCGGCCAGGAAGCCGTCCAGGTCGGTGACCCGGCCGGCCGTGACCATGCGCTCGGCCAGCAGGCGAACGGTGTCGTCTTTGGTGGTGGCGGCCAGGTCGAGGTCGACCAGATCCGCGGTGATCAGGTGGCTCATCGCACGGCTCCGTTGACGCTGTCGGGGTCTCGGGAAGACCCCGGGAGTGCTGGGGACGGTGGGGGGCGGCGGTTGGGGGACGCCTCAGGGGGCGTCGGTGAGGGGACGGTTGAGTGGCACGTCGGCGGTGACGGTGACGCGCCGGGGGCGGAGGTCGGCCGGAGTCGGCATCTGGCTGCCGGGCAGTTGCACGGCGGCGGCCCCGTGCGCCACGGCGGAGGCGAGGGCCTCCGGTCCGCTGCCGCCGGCGGCGAGAAACCCCGCCAACGACGCGTCGCCGGCGCCGACGTTGCTGCGCACCGTGTCGACGGGGGCGCTGCCGAACCAGGTGCCGTCGGCGGCGACGAGCAGTTGCCCGTCCGCGCCGAGGCTGGCGAGTACCGTCCGCGCTCCGGCGTCCCGGACGTCCTCCGCGGCCTTCACCGCGTCGCCGACAGTGCTCAGCGGGCGCCCGACGGCGTCGGCGAGCTCCTCGGCGTTGGGTTTGACGACGTCCGGGCCCTCCCGGAGGGCGGCGGTGAGCGACGGGCCGGAGGTGTCCAGCGCGATCCGGGCCCCGGCCCGGTGCGCGCGGGCCACGAGGTCGGCGTACCACTCGGGACCGAGACCGCGCGGCAGGCTGCCGCAGCAGGCGATCCAGGTGGCGTCGTGCGCGGCGGCTCCGGCGCGGACCGTCTCGAGCAGCGCCTCGGCTTCGGCGGAAGTGAGCAGCGGGCCGGCGGCGTTGATCTTGGTGAGGGTGCCGTCGGGTTCCGCGACGGAGATGTTGACCCGGGTCGAACCGGCGATGGGCACTCCGGTGACCTCGATGCCCTGCTCCCCGAGCAGCACGCCGAGCAGCGCGCCTTCCGGCCCGCCGAGCGGCAGCGCGGCCACCGTGCGGCGACCGGCGGCGGCCACCGCACGGGAGACGTTCACTCCCTTGCCGCCCGGGTCCACCCGGTCGGCGACGGCCCGGAGCACGGCGCCGCGGTCCAGCGAGGGGATCTCGTAGGTGCGGTCGAGGCTGGGGTTGGGGGTGACGGTGAGGATGGTCATACCCGTGCTACCTCCGTGCCCTGCCGCTCGATGGCGTGGGCGTCGTCGGGGCTGAGGCCGGTGTCGGTGATCAGCAGGTCGACCTTGGACAGGTCACCGAACCGGGCGAAGTGCTGCTGGCCGAGCTTGGCGGAGTCGGCCAGCAGGACGACCCGGCGGGCGGCGTCGACCAGTTGCCGTTTGACGGCGGCCTCGGCCAGGTCGGGGGTGGTCAGTCCGCCGTCCGGGCAGAAGCCGTTGGTGGCGAGGAAGAGCACGTCGGCGTTGATCTCGCGGTAGGTCCGCAGGGCCCAGGCGTCGACGGCGGCCCGGGTGCGGTGCCGGACCCGTCCGCCGACCAGGTGCAGGTCGATCGAGGGGTGGTCGGCCAGCCGGGCGGCGAGCGGAAGTGCGTGGGTCACCACGGTCAGGGCGGAGTCCAGTGGGAAGGCCCCGGCGAGCCGCCCGGTGGTGGTGCCCGCGTCCAGGATCACGCTGCCGTCGGTGGGCAGTTCGTCCACGGCGGCGCGCGCGATGCGGTCCTTCTCGTCGGCGGCGGTGCCCTCCCGCTCGCTCAGATCGGGTTCGATGTCGAAACGTCCGGCGGGTATGGCGCCGCCGTGCACCCGGCGTACGAGTCCGGCCCGGTCGAGGGCCTTCAGGTCACGCCGCACGGTCTCGGCGGTGACCTGGAACTCCGCGGCGAGGGACAGCACGTCCACCCGCCCGCTCTCCCGAGCGATGCGGAGGATCTCCTGCTGACGTTCCGGTGCGTACATGTGGTTTTGAGTCCGCTCCATGTCCGAGCTTGTTGTTTCACCTGCACGCTACGCGCGAGAGTCCGCAAAGTAAACAGATTCAGACATGAACGGGCGCGACGCACTCACGGGCGCGGCCAGAGCCACGGACAGGGACACGGGCTCGGCTCAACCGACCGCCCCTGCCTCCGGCCTCAGCCCCGCCCCCGGCCGGACGCCCTGCCCCGGCCGGACGCCACTGCCTCAGCCCCGGTCGCCGG
>NZ_BAAHCA010000213.1:0-6418 GCF_054776295.1 Streptomyces sparsus | reverse complement strand
CCGGTGCCGCTCGCCAGCACCCGCGCCTGCTCGCCGGACGTGAGCAGGGGGAGGCGGCTGATCCGCAGGTCGGGGTCGGCTGCCGCGGCCTCCAGCAGCCGGGCCCACCACGTGGCGAGAGCAACGGCGGTCGGGTGGTCGAACAGGTCGAGGGCGTAGTCCAGGCTGCCGTACAGGCCCGCCGGGGCGGGGTCCGCGCCCGGCGCCCGCTCCCGCAGGTGCAGGGACAGGTCGAACTTGGCGCTGCCGCTGTCCACCGGTTCCTCGACCGCGGTCAGGCCGGGCAGCCGCAGGCTCTGCTCGGGCCCGTCCTCCAGTACGAGCATCACCTGGAACAGCGGGTTCCAGGCGGCGGACCGCTCGGGACGGAGCACGTCCACCAGCCGCTCGAACGGCAGGTCCTGGTGGGCGTAGGCGTCGAGGTCCACCTCCCGGACGCGCCCGAGGAGTTCGCGGAAGGTCGGATCGCCACCGGCGTCGGTGCGGAGCACCAGCGTGTTGACGCACATGCCGATCAGGCCGTCCAGGGCCTCGTCGGTCCGTCCGGCGACTGCCGAGCCGACGGGGATGTCGGTGCCCGCGCCCAACCGGGTCAGCAGGGCGACCACTCCGGCCTGCAGGGCCATGAACAGGCTTGCCTTCTCCTGCCGGGCCAGAGCCAGCAGGCGGCGGTGTGTGTCCGGGGCGAGCGAGATGGGTGCCGTGCCGCCCCGATGGGAGGCCACGGGGGGCCGCGGCCGGTCGACGGGGAGGGCCAGGCAGTCCGGAAGCCCTTCCAACTGTCCTTTCCAGTAGGCGAGTTGCTCTCCGGCCAAACTTGCCGGGTCGTCCTCCGCCGCCAGCAGCTCGTTCTGCCACAGCGTGTAGTCGGCGTACTGCACCGGCAGCGGGTCCCAGCGTGGCGCGCGGCCTGCCCGCCGGGCCGTGTAGGCGGCAGCCAGCTCGTCCAGCAACGGAGTGAGCGACCAGCCGTCCGCAGCGATGTGGTGCAGCAGGACGAGCACCACGTGCTCCCGCTCGCCCAGCCGGAACAGGTGCGCGCGCAACGGGATCTCCGCGGTGAGGTCGAAGACGTGGCCGGCTGCCGCGCGCAGCGCCTCGCGAAGCTCCGCCTCGCCGGTCACGTCGACCCGCAGCGGCGGCCGGGCCGATTCGGCGTCCAGCACGACCTGGTGGGGTGTGCCGTCGGCCTCGGGAAAGACGGTGCGGAGGCTCTCGTGGCGCTCCACCACGTCGGCGATCGCCTCGGAGAGCGCGCGGCTGTCCAGCTCCCCGTGCAGCCGGTACGCCAGCGGAATGCGGTAACCGGCGCCGCCGTCCAGCTGGTTGAGGAACCAGATGCGGGACTGTGCGAACGACAAGGGGATCACGGGTTCTCCCTGGGGTGGTCAGGCCGTGCGGGAGTGCGGGGGCGGTGTGCGGGCCGGCCCCCGGTCACCGGGGACCTCCCGGCCGAGGCATGCGGCGCAGCGCGGCCCGCCGCGTTCGCGGCGCCTTCTCCAGCCGCTCCGCCAGTGCCGCGACCGTCGGAGCCTCGAACAGCGTGCGCACCTCCATCTCCACGGCCAGGGCGGCTCGGACCCGGCCCGCCAGGCGGGTCGCCAGCAGGGAATGGCCGCCGAGGTCGAAGAAGGAGTCGTCGATGCCGACCCGGTCGAGGCCCAGCACCTCGGCGAAGAGCCCGCAGAGGGCCTTCTCGCGTTCCGTCCGGGGTGCTCGCCCGGAGACCGACCGGGAGAAGTCCGGCGCCGGGAGCCGGCTGTGGTGCACCTTGCCGCTCACCGTCAGCGGCAGGGCGTCCACCACCACCACGGCGGACGGCACCATGAAGTCCGGCAGCACCCGGGCGGCGTGGGCCCGCAGGGCGGCCCCGTCGGCACGGGCGCCACGTGCCGGGACGACGTAGGCGGCCAGCCGCTTCCCGCCGGTGGCGTCCTCCCGTACCGCGACGGCCACCTGGGCCACGTCGTCGTGCCGGCCGAGCACCGACTCGACCTCGGCCGGTTCGATCCGGAAGCCGCGCACCTTGACCTGGGCGTCCGTACGGCCCACGTAGGTGAGCTGACCGTCGCGGGTCCACTTCACCAGGTCGCCGGTGCGGTACATGCGCCGCCCCGCCCCGTCGAACGGGTCGGCGACGAAACGCTGGGCGGTCAGTCCCGGCCGGGCCCAGTAGCCGCGGGCGAGCACGTCCCCGGCGATGTACAACTCCCCGGTCACGTCCGGCGGTACCGGTCGCAGCCGCCGGTCCAGGACGTACATCCGGGCGTTGGCGATGGGCGCGCCGACCGGCGCGGTGAAGGACCGCCACTGCTCCAGCGCCGCGGGAAGGGTGAACGTGGTGACGAGGTGGGTCTCGGTGGGGCCGTAGAGGTTGTGCAGGCGACGCCCGGGCCGGGCCGCGACGAACTCCCGCACCCGCGGCGTCAGCCGCAGCACCTCACCGCCCTGGCTGAGGTCCCGGAGCGCGGGCAGGTCGAGCCGCTGTTCCACGGCTGCCTCGCAGATCGCCTCCACCATCACGTTCGGCGCGCACACCTCCTCGACCCGGTGCTCGTCGAGCCAGCGGACGAACGCCGCCGCGTCCCGCCGTACCTCGTCATCGGGCACCGCCAGCGTCTTGCCGGAGGTCAGCGTCTCGATGATCTCCCAGGCGGACACGTCGAAGCTGATCGCGGAGAACTGGGCGACGGCACCGCGGCGGGCCCCGTCCTCCCCGGCGGCGAGCCACTCGGCGTGGCACAGCACCAGGTTGACCAGCGGCCCGGTCGTCATCACCACGCCCTTGGGCGTGCCGGTGGAGCCCGAGGTGTGGATCACGTACACCGGACTGTCCCGGACCAGCGGCGCGGTGCGCTCCTCGTCGAGCAGGTCCTCCTCCGGCTGCGCGGCCAGCGCCGCGGCCACGGCCGGCTCGTCCAGGAGGAGGCGCTCCGGTCCGCCCGGCGGCAGCGCCGCAGCGGTCGCGGTGGTGCTCACCACGACGGCCGGGCGTACGTCGTCGAGGAGGAAGGTGATCCGTTCGGCCGGGTACTGCGGATCCAGGGGCAGGTAGGCGGCGCCCGCCTTGAGCGTCGCCCACACCGCGACGGGCAGGTCGACCGAGCGCGGCACCGCCAGGGCCACCACCGACTCCGGGCCGATGCCGCGCGCCGTCAGCAGCCGGGCCAACCGGTTGGCTCGGCGGTTCAGTTCGAGGTAGGACAGGGTGCCGTCGGGGGCGGTCACGGCGGGGTGCCGCGGCGTTTCCGCCACCCGCGCCTCGAACAGGTCGGGCAGCGACGCGTCGGGGACCGGCCGGCGGGTGTCGTTCCAGTGCCGGACGACACGGTCGTGTTCACCCGGAGCCCACAGTTCGTACCGGCTCACCGGCAGGGCCGGGTCGTGCGCCACACCGTCCAGCAGCCGCAGCAGGCGACCGGCCAGTCGCTCGACGGTGTCGCGGTCGAACAGGTCCGCGTTGTACTGCACCGTCCCGTTGAGCCCCGCGGCGCCGCGGTCGGCCCGGTCCCGGTCGTCGAACTCGAAGGCCAGGTCGAACGGGGAGGTGTGCGTCTCCACCGCTTCCGCGCGGACCTCGACGTCCGGCAGGCTCAGTTCGCCCGCGCGGGTGTTCCGCAGCGCCAGCACCACCTGGAAGAGCGGGTGCCAGGCCAGGGAACGGCCGGGTGCGAGTTCCTCCACCAGCAGTTCGAACGGCACGTCCTGGTGCGCGTACGCGTTCAGGCAGGTCTCCCGCACCCGGCCGAGGAGTTCGGTGAACGGGGGATCACCTGAGAGGTCGGTACGCAGCACGAGGGTGTTCGCGAAGAAGCCGACCAGCTCCTCCAGCGAGTCGTCGGTGCGCCCGGCCACGGGAGCGCCGACCGGCACGTCGTCCCCCGCGCCGAGCCGGGAGAGCAGCACTGCCAGAGCCGCCTGGAGCACCATGAAGGTGCTCGCGCCGTGCGCGTGGGCGAGCTTGTTCAGCGCCCCGTGCAGCTCCTCCGGGATGTTCAGGGGGACCGATCCACCCCGGTAGGAGGGCGTGGCCGGACGCGGCCGGTCCGTCGGCAGCGGTGTCTCCTGCGGCAGGCCGTCCAGGACGTTCCGCCAGTGGTCGAGCTGCACCGCCAGGGGGCTTGCCGGGTCGTCCCGCCGGCCCAGCGTCGCGCGTTGCCACAGGGCGAAGTCGGCGTACTGGAGCGGCAACGGCTCCCACCGCGGAACGCCGCCCGCACGCCGCGCGGAGTACGCGGTGGACAGGTCGCGGAGCAGCAGCCGCTCCGACCAGGCGTCGCCCGCGATGTGGTGGGTCACCAGCAGCAGCACGTGCTCGTCCGCCGCGGACGTGAACAGCCGGGCGCGCAGCGGGATGTCCGACACCAGGTCGAAGGGCTCGCGGGCCGCGTGCGCCAGCACGTCGGCCAGTTCCCCGGCCGCGACGGGTCGCGCGGGCAACGCCGGCGCCACGGACTCGACGGGGAGCACCTGCTGGTACGGCTGCCCGTCGACGGTGGGGAAGACCGTGCGCAGCGCCTCGTGCCGGTCGAGCACGTCCGTGAGCGCCGCGCGCAGCGCAGCGGTGTCCAGGCGTCCCGTCAGGCGCAGGGCGACCGGATGGTTGTAGGTGGCGCCCGGGCCTTCCAGTTGGCGCAGGAACCACAGCCGGGTCTGGGCGTACGACAGGGGGACCCGGTCGGGCCGCGCCGCCGGGGCCGGTTCGCTGCGGGCCTGCCCCGTCCCGTCGAGCAGCTTCGCCAGTTCGGCGACCGTCGGCGCTTCGTAGACCGCGCGGATGCCCAACTCCCGACCGAGCACGGTCCGGATGCGGTTGAGCAGCCGGGTGGCCGCCAGGGAGTGGCCGCCCAGGGCGAAGAATCCGTCGTCCACACCCACCTGGGGCAGGCCGAGCACGTCCGCGAACGCGGCGCACAGACTCCGCTCGACGGGCGTGGCGGGCTGCCTGCCCCCGCCGGCCGGGGCGAACGACGGTGCCGGCAGCTCGGCCCGCACGTCGACCTTTCCCTCCGCCGTGACGGGCAGCGACTCCAGGGGCACGACGGCGGCGGGCACCAGGTGCGCCGGCAGGAACTCAGCCGCCTGCCGGCGCACCGCTGCCGGGTCCACGGTCCCGCCGGGCGGGGGAACGACGTACGCGGCCAGGTAGCGGTCCCCGCGGTCGTCGTCACGCACCCGCACCAGAGCCTGTCCGACGCCGTCGCAGCGGGCCAACGCCGCCTGCACCTCGCCGGGTTCGATGCGGACTCCCCGCACCTTGACCTGGTCGTCCGCCCGTCCGACGAACAGCAGGTCGCCTTCCGGCGTCCAGCGGGCCAGGTCTCCCGTGCGGTACATCCGCGCCCCCGGCGGACCGAAGGGGTCCGCGACGAACCGTGCGGCTGTCTGACCGGGGCGGCCGAGGTAGCCGCGGGCCAACGCGGCGCCGGCGACGTGGAGTTCGCCGACCACTCCGGCGGGCAGCAGCCGCAGGGCGCGGTCCAGCACGTACGTCCTGGTGCCCGGCACGGGACGGCCGATCGGGGGTGCGGCTCCCGCCTGACCGGGAAGGCACACCTTCCGGGTCACCTCGACGGTCGTCTCGGTCGGACCGTAGGCGTTGTGCAGTGGGACGCCCGCGGCGGCGCAGCGGTCCACGAGATCACCGGCGAGCGCGTCACCGCCGGCCGTCACCAGACGCAGGTCCGGCAGTCCCTCCGGCCGCAGGGCGCGCAGGGTCGTGGGGGCGAGGTGCGCCACCGTCACCCGGTGACGCCCCAGGAGGCTCTGGAGCGCCCCGGTGTCGATGCGTTCGTCGTCGTCCGCCAGCACCACCGTCGCCCCGGCGGCGAGGGAGACGAGCAGCTCCAGCACGGAGGCGTCGAAGGTGAGCGAGGCGGCGGCCAGCACCCGGTCGTGCGGTGCCAGCCCGTAGGCGGGCACGGAGTGCCGTACGAAGGCGGCGACGGCACGGTGTTCGACGACCACGCCCTTGGGGCGTCCCGTCGAGCCCGACGTGTGCAGGACGTACGCCGGGTGGGCGGGCAGCAGGGGCGACAACCGGTCCGCGTCGGTCACCTCCGTGTCCGGCCTCGCAGCCGTGTCGGCCGCGACCGCCGGGTCGTCCAGGGCGAGCAGCGGCCCCTCGGGCCAGACGGCCGACAGCCGTCCGGTGGACTCGGCCGTGGTGACGGCCAGCACCGGCCGGGTGTCACGCAGCAGGTGGCGGACGCCGTCGTCGGGGTGCGCCGGGTCGATCGGCAGGTAGGCGGCACCGGCCTTGAGCACGGCCAGGACGGCCACCACGGTCTCGGGTGACCGGGGGAGCAGCAGCGCCACGTGCCTGCCCGGCCCGGCGCCGCGGCTGATCAGGGCCCGGGCCAGCCGGTTCACCCGCGCCGCCAACTCCCCGTAGGACACCTGGCCGTCGCGAACGACC
>NZ_BAAHCA010000212.1:0-6448 GCF_054776295.1 Streptomyces sparsus | reverse complement strand
GGGCCGCCCGGTCTGCCGGGACGGCACAACCGGACGGCCCCACGCCGCGTAGGTGCCGGACGCACCCCTGCGCGGTCAGTGGCCCGCGATGACGCCCGACAGTTCGTTGGTGCCCTTCGGCAGGGTCACGGAGGTGAGCTTCTTGCCTGTCTCCAGATCAACCGCGTGCAGTGCCTTCTTGCCCGGTTCGGAGACGTAGGCGGTGTGGTCGCGGACGAAGAGCGTGGGCCGGGCCTGCTGCCAGTCCAGCGGCTCCTGCCACTTGCCGACGACGGGGATCTCCTTCTCGACCTTGCCGGTCTGCGGGTCGATGACGTGGAGGGCGCCGTCGGTGCCCAGTACGAGGGCCTCGCCGTGCGGTCCGCGGCCGAGGGAGCGGAAGGAGTAGCTCGTCCCCAGGTCGACCAGGCGCAGCTTCGCCGTGCTGGTGTCGATCAGCGAGACGCGGGTGGGCCGTTCCAGCTCGGCGTCGAGATCGTTCTTGTAGTCGCCCAGCAGGATCGGTGAGGCGTCGCTGCCGGCCTGGTTGCCGATCCGGCCGTAGTCGTCGGGTGCCTCGACCTTGGTGAACTTGCCGTCCTTGTAGATCAGTACGCCGTCCTCGCAGCCCACGGCGACCGCCCCGCCCTCCGCGGCTGCCTCGCCGTGCACGCCGGGGCAGTCCTCGTTGCGGGCGATCTCCTTGTTGTCCTCGTCCAGGACGAGGGCGCCGGTGCGCTTCTCCTCCGTGCCGAGGGTGCTGAGAAGTTCGCCGTCGCCCAGTTCGACGGCGACGCCGTGGTGCGCCTCGGCGGAACGGTAGGTGCGGCCTTCGGGCTTCTTGCCGCTGCCGAGGTCGGCGGGGTCGAAGACGTTGACCTCGCCGGTGCCGTCGGTGAAGAGCGCCGTCTTCCCGGAGTGGCGTACGACGTGGCCCGGCTTGGCGCCCTCGTACACGATGTCGGTGAGCTCGCGTCCGGCGGCGTCGAGCACCCGGAAGCCGCTGTCGGTGGAGACCATGACGTGGTCGGCGTCCCCTGCGGGGTTGACGCGGATGAACCCGGGCAGCTCGATGGTCTCGGCCACTTCGAGGCTTTCGCCGTCCAGGATGTACAGCCCGCCGTCGAAGGTGGCGACCAGCGGGTCCTTGACCGGGGCGGGGGTGGCATCGGCCGTTCCCTTGGTCTTGGCCTTGGCTTCGGCCTCGGAGGAGGCGGTGTCCTCCCCTCCGCAGGCGGTCAGGACGGTGGACACCGCCAGGGCGAGTGCCGTCGCCGTGAGGACCCTGTTGCGTATCGGCTTCTTCACCGGTGTGTTCCTTTCGAGCCGCGAGGTGCGGCAGGTGGTGCGGGGTGTTGCGGGAGGTTGCGGCCCGCGGGCTGCGGGCTTGCGGGGGGGGTCAGTCGCCGCTCGTGCCGGCGGTCAGGCCGTCGGTCATGGCGGTGGTGTTGGCGCGCATCATCTGGAGGTAGGTGCCGGCGCCCTCGCCCTCCGCGGTCAGCGATTCCGAGTACAGCTCGACGACCTGCACCCGGCCGCCCAGTTCTGTGCGCAGCACCTCGGCCAGCCGGGTGGGCTGCGAGGAGTCGGCGAACACGGTGCGCACCCCGGCCTTCTCCATGGCCGCGGTGAGCGAGCTCAGGTCGGAGGAGCTGGGTGAGGCCAGCGTCGTGCCGCTGGGGATCACCGCCCCGATGACACGGAAGCCGAAGCGGTCGGCGAGGTAGCCGAAGACGTGGTGGTTGGTCACCAGGGCCCGCCGATCCTCGGGGACCTGCTCGAAGGACTTCTCCATGAAGGCGGTCAGGCTTGCCAGTTGCTTGTCGTAGCGGGTGGCGTTGGCACGGATCGCTGCCTCGTCCACCCCGTCGACGTGCTGGACCACCTGGTCGGCTATCAGGTCGGTCGCCGTGCGCATCCGGTCCGGATCGGTCCAGAAGTGCGGGTCGGGGCTCCCGGCCTCCTCCTCGGGGCCGCCCTCGTCGCCACTGTGGAAGGTGAGCGGATCGACGGCCTTGCCGACCTCCAGGGTCGCCACTCCGGCGTCGCGGGCGGCTTCCACGTGCCGCAGCACGTTCTCCTCCAGTCCCAGCCCGTTGTGGACCACCAGGTCGGCGCGTTCCAACTCGGCGGCCTGAACGGCCGACAGGCCGAAGGAGTGCGGGTCCGCGTTCGGCTTCATCAGGACGGTGACGCCGGCCTCGTCGCCGACGACCTCCCGTGTGACGTCGCCCAGGATGTTGGTGGTCACCACGATGCGGGGCCGGTCGCCGGTGGCGGAGCAGGCGGTGGCGGCGGCCGCGGTGGTCAGGGCGAGCAGGCCCGCCAGCAGACCGCGCACCCGGCCCGCGCGCTTCGTCCCGCTCATCGGCCGGTCTCCGCCATCAGGCCCGGTGCGATGTCCAGGTCGAAGGAGCGCGCGGTGCGCAGGCCGTCGTTGTAGTCGATCTCGTGCACGCGTTCACCCTCGGGGTCGTTGACGTAGGCGCGGCTGCGGTCCACCTCGATGACGGGTCCGCCGGTGTCGGTGCCGGCTTCGTGTGTCCCGGTCAGCAGCCGTTCGCTGCGGGAGACCTCCGCGCCGGTGGCGGCGTCGTAGCCGTGCAGCGCGCCGTCGTCCTCCAGGACGAGCAGCGGCGACCCCTCCCCCGCGGTGTTGACGGCGACGACCGGCCCGGTCTCCACCCGTTTCCAGCCGCGGTCGGTGACATCGAGCACCCACACGGCGCGGTCGCCGGCCGGTGCCGTGAGCGTGTCGCTGCCGGGACGGTGGCGGAAGGCGGTGGCCCGTTCCGCGCTCGGCACGTCCCTGCCGTAGGGGATCCTCTCGGCGCTGAACGCGCCGTCTTCCGCACGGACGAGCAGCGCGCCGTCCGCACATCCGAGGACGACGCCGCGCCGGGTGACGGCGTCACCCCGCGGCTCCTCGCACTCCGCGTCCGGCGACGCGACGCGCTTGCCCCGGCGGTCGTACACGGTGAGTTCGGTGGCGCCGCCGTCCTCGGTGAGCGCCAGCAGGTGCTCCTCGTACGGCACGACGGCGCCGGCGTGCGTCCCGGCGAGGTCGCGGGCGGGTCCGATCGTGCCGTTCTCCAGCCGCGACCGGTCGTACAGCCGGGTTCGGCCGTCCCCGTCGGTCACCGCGGTGACGGCGGCGTCGCTGCGGACCTCGGCATCCCCGTCCGCGGGGAGGTCGCCGACGTCGCGTATCGCCGCGCGGTAGTAGTGGACGTGGTCGCCGTGGTCCACCGTCCAGGCGCCGCTGTCGACCACGTGCACACCGCGGGCGGTGCGCAGGTAGCCGAAGCGGCCGTCCGTGCTCAACCGGTCGGCGCCCGCCGTCCGTTCCGTCTGCCGCACCGTGCCGGTGGTGAGGTCGAGCACCTGGCCGGCGCCGCTGCCGGGGTCCGCGAGCAGCAGACGGGACTGCTGCTCGGCCGCCTCCTTCGCACCTTCGACGTACCCGTGCGGGGTGGCGGACGACGAGCCCTCCGGTGACGCGGGCTCGCCGCCGGTCTGCCCCGCGCAGCTGGTGGTGAGCAGCGCGGTGACGACCAGTGCGGCCGAGGCCCAAGGCGTGAGGTTTCTGCGGATGGTCGGGGCCATCACCTCGGATCTCCTTCAGTTGACTGTCGAAGCGGGGACGGCGGCAGGGCGCGCACGGTGGCGGAACCCCGAGGCCGTGTGGGAGAGGAAGAACAGCGTCACGGCGAGGGCCGAGACGGTCGCTCCGGCGGCGGTGCTCAGGTGCCAGGACAGGAGCAGGCCGCCGAACGTGGCGACGGCACCGAGGAGCGCGGCGAGCACCATGACTCCCCGGACGCTCCGCACCCAGGGCAGAGCCGCCGCCGGTGGGGCGATGAGCAGGCCGAGGACGAGCAGCGTGCCGACGATGTGGAACGAGGCGACGATCGCCAGGCCCAGCAGGCCCAGGAGCACGGCGTGTGCGAGGCGCGGACGGAGGCCGAGCGTGCCTGCCTTGCGGGGGTCGAAGGCGAGGGCGAGAAAGGCCCGGTGGCCGAGGACGGAGACGGTCAGCGCGACCGCCAGCGCCACTCCCAGCCAGAGCAGGTCCTGCGCCCGGACCGCCAGCACGTCACCGAAGAGGAAGCCGGTGAGGTCCACCGCGAAGGACTGCGAGCGCGACACGATGATGACACCGAGCGAGAGCATGCCGACGAAGAGCAGCCCGATCCCGGTGTCCTGGGAGAGCTTCGGCGTGCGCCCCAGCGCGGTGACGCCCGCCGTCATGACGGCCGTACTCGCCACAGCGCCCACCAGCAGGTTTCCGCCGAGCAGGGCGGCCAGCGCGATCCCCGGCAGCAGCCCGTGCGACATGGCGTCGCCGAGGAAGGCCATACCCCTCAGCACCACCCAGGTGCCGGCCAGTGCGCAGATCGCGGACACGAGCATGCCGCCCCACAGGGCGCGCTGCACGAATGTCGCTTCGAACGGGACCGTCAACCACTCCATGAGCAGGACACTACAATGAAAATCATGTTCATCAACGCGTCACCCTCACCTGCCCCGCCCCGACAGCGGAAGGCACACGTCCGTTTCGCGCGGTTGTGCGGCGGCTACCCAGGACGCCCGGTGCTCCACGAACTCACCGCCGAGATACCGGCGTTGGCGGCGACCGCCCTGGTCGGCCCGAACGGCAGCGGCAAGTCCACACTGCTCGGCATTCTGGCCGGTGTGATTCAGCCGACATCGGGTGACCTCCACCGCCACGGCGAGCGGCCACCGGCCTTCGTGCCGCAGCGCGGTGCCGTCGGCGACGCGCTGCCGCTGACCGTCCGGCAGACCGTGGAGATGGGCCGCTGGGGCGAGCGCGGCCCCTGGCGCCGGCTGACCCGCCGGGACCGGTCGATCGTGGACACCGCACTGGACCGGCTGCGCATCGGCGACCTGGCCACCCGCCAACTCGCGGAGCTGTCGGGCGGACAGCGGCAGCGCGCGCTCATCGCACAGGGGCTCGCCCAGGAGTCGGACCTGCTCCTCCTGGACGAGCCCACCACCGGGCTCGACCCCGAGGCCAGGGAACGGATCGCCACTCTCCTCACCGACCTGGTGAACGACGGCGTGACGATCGTCCACGCCACGCACGACCTGGAGGCCGCCCGCTCGGCGGACGCCTGCCTGCTGCTGCGCGGCGGCCGGCTGGCAGGGCAGGGGCACCCCGCACAGGTGCTCACCACCGCGGCGCTGGCCGAGGTCTGGCAGGCGGCCTGACACACACCGCCGTTCGCGGGCCGGCGCTCGCGGGCCGGCAGGTGCCGCCGCTAGGGGCTGGCGTCGAAGTGATCTTGTCGGGACAGTGCGGTCGGGACAGTGCGGTCGGGAAGGTGCGGGGGTCGTGCATGATGCGTGCGTGGAACATCTTCCCGTCGACCTGCGCGCTTCACTTCGCCTGTTCGCCTTCTACTTGGCGAACGGCACCATCGACGTTGAGTTGCTCGATGGGTTCGACTACCGCTCGACCGTCTTTCACTCCGGCTCCTCGTTGGAACAGGTCTTCGCGATCTACGGCAACGTGCTGCAGATCGACGCGGAGGGCATGGTGCTGAACGACGGGGAGGCGCAGTACCGGGTCGCGCAGTGGATTCGGTCGTGTTGCGACCCGGGATACCGGGTCGAGCCCCCGTTCGAGGCATGGGAGACCGAACTCCACCTCTGAGGACCAGGCACCCGCCGTCGACATTTCACGCCCACGTCAAGGGCGAGCCCGGCCCACGATCCGGACTGCTCGGGCACGTCCCGCCAGGGGGACCCGGTGCGGGACCTCCCCACGGTCCCGTTGAGCACCATCCGGCCGTCCGGACGCGGCCGTCTCAGCACGGGCGACGTATCGCCCCACCACGATCCACAACTCAGGATCGCTGTGCCGACAGGTCCTAGAAGTCCACGCGCACGGAGGCGTCCACCCGGCCCACGGACTCCAGCTCGTAGCGGGACGTGTAGGCGTCACGGATGGCCTCGATGTCACCGTCGCGCTGCTGCGCCTCGTCCAGCGGATAGAGCAGGACCAGCTCGTAGGAGCGCTCACCGTTGATGGACCCGGTACGGTCGCGCCACTGGCCGTAGCCCTCCAGCAGGGTCAGCCCGTCCGGGAACCGCGGGGTGATCTCCTTGTTGAGGAACGCCCGGAACTCCTCGTCGGTGATGGGCGGTTCGCCACCGTGCCGGCCCGTGCCGAAGAAGAGCCGGGTCTCGTTGTACGGCTCGCCGCGAGCACTGTCCGCCGCGGGCACGATCGCGGTTCCGCCGTCCGCCCGGTCCGGCGGCAGGAGGCCGCGCAGGTGGCCGGAGGCCAGCAGGACCAGCAGTCCGGCGACGGCGACAAGGACGGCGGTGCGCAGCTGGACCTTCACGTGTGGGGCTCCTCGTCATGTGCGGTTGCCCGGCGGCGCGGCTGCGCGCCGGGGAGTCGTAGGCCGAGCTCGTGGACGGCGTCCCGCGGGCCGGCCGG
>NZ_BAAHCA010000211.1:0-6454 GCF_054776295.1 Streptomyces sparsus | reverse complement strand
CCGGTGGCCGGGCGGGGGGCGCTCCGGGCGCTGGGCGCCCCGGGCGGTGGGTGGTCTCAGCGGCCGCCGTTGTACGGCCCGTACGGGCCGTCGCTGCTGCTGCCCCGGGACCGGCCGCCACCGCCGCCGTTACCCGTCACCCGGATCAGCGCGGGACGCACGTCGACCATGTAGACGATGTTGGCGATGACACCCGCGATGACCAGGAAGAAGAAGTTGAGGATCAGGTTCACGGCGACCACCACGCCGAGAATGATCAGCCAGAACTGCTTGGTCTTCTTGTCCGCGGCCCGGTAGGCGTCCTCCCGGCGCAGCGCGGCGTCCACGAAGCAGAAGATGGCGAAGATCAGCAGCCCGAGAAAGACAAAACTCAGCAGACTGTTGAAACCGTTCAGAAGCACTCTGGCCACCACCCTGGAGATACGCCGTCCTTGGCACCCACGCTACCTGGACGGCAGGCCGGGCACGTGTCCCATGCCCGGCCTGTCCTGTCCTACTCGTTGTTCGTCTGTTCCGCCCCGTCCGTTCCGGAGTCCGGACGGTCCTCGGCTCAGGAGTCGGACTTGGGCGCCGACTTCTGACCGGTGGCCTTCTTCTCGGCCGGGGACTGACGTGAGGCGCTGCCGCCCTTGGCGGGCCCGCCCTGCTTCTGGCCGGCGGCCTTCGTGGAGGTGCCGGAGCCGGACTTCGCCCCCTCGGAGGTGCCGGTCCTGGACGTGCCCGTGGTCCCGCCCTTGGCGCCGGACTTCTGCGCCGAGCCGGAGCCGGATCCGCTGCCCGAGCCGGTGTCGGAGTCGGGCTTCGGGTCGACGGGGGTCTCGGTGACCACCACGGCCTCACGCTCGATGGTGGCCTCGTAGATGACCTCCTCCGAGTCGTTCTTGGCGCGCCACGACTCGACGGCCGTCTTGCCCTGCTCGGCCAGCGTGTCGTAGCCCTCCTTGGCCTTGACGGCGGCCTCGGCGGCGAAGCCGACGCCCTGGAGTGCGAAGTGCTGGGCCTGCTCGCGGATCTTCTTCAGGTCCGAGTCCAGCGTGGTCAGCACGTCCTGGAACCTGCCCTGTACGCGCTCCTGCACCTGCTTGGGGTCCGTGGACTTGACCTTGGCGATGTGCTCGGGCGCCTCGCTGCGGAACTTCTCGATGACTCCGGCCGCGAAGTACAGCGGCGTCGGGTCGGTGAGGGTCTTGCGGAAGTCGGTGTTGGCCATGTGAGTTCCCTCCCGGGGATGCTCAGGGTTGCTGCTCCGTGTACTGCTGCGGCGGCTGCCGCGGTGACGACTTCTGCGGCGTCTCCGGCACGTCCTGCGACACGGCACCACTGCCGTGCTGCGTGCGGAACGACTCGTAGATCTGGAGCAGCGCCTGCTTCTGCTGCCCGTTGATCGACGGGTCGGCGAGGATGGCGGCGGCGACCCCGGTCTCCCCGGGCTCCCGCTCCTCCAATATCCCGGCCCGCACGTAGAGCGTCTCGGCGGAGATCCGCAGCGCCTTGGCGAGCTGCTGCAGGATCTCCGCGCTGGGCCTGCGCAGCCCGCGCTCGATCTGGCTGAGGTACGGATTCGAGACGCCGGCCGCGTCGGCGAGCTGCCGCAGCGAGAGCTGGGCGTTGCGCCGCTGCTCGCGCAGGAAGTCACCTATGTCACCGGGGTTCAACGAAGCCATGCCCCCACCATGCACCCCTGGTGCTAACTTTTGCAAGCGACTGCTTGCAAAAGTGTCGCCCTTCACAGGGGCGGGTGCGGTGACTCCAGCGTGAGCTGGCACCTTCCAGCAGCTGTTGTCACCGGTAGCCCAGCAGGTGGGTGTCAGTGGCGTGCGCTTGGATGGGCGCCGTGACCGTTCACGATGTGGCCGAGGTGCTTCCTGACATCCCGACGCTGCGGGACCGGTGTCGGTCGATGGCCATGCTGGAGGCCGTGCTGAACCCTGACGGCGAGCGCTACCACTCGTTCGGTCCAGCTTGGTCCGAGACGGAGGAGATCGCCTCCATGCGCAACGGCTCGGGGGACGAGTTCGACGTCATCTTCTCTCCGGCGGGCGCGTATGTCCGAGGCTTCGACCACGAGTCGGCGATGAGCCCGTATGTCAACGACGAGCCCTGGCCGGGCGTCGTGGACTCGGTCCCCGAGGTGTTCCGCAGTTGCGTCGAAGAGCCGGCGTTCACAGACGACGGGATGCCCAGGGTGACGGCTTGCATGTGGCGTGAGGCGGGAAGCGAACGCTGGCGGGCGGGAGAGATCGACTTCCCTGAGGACAGCGCCGACCCTGACGGCTCGGGGTGGCTGTTCCGCTTGCTGGCCGACCCGTCGCCGGAGGCATTCCAGAAGTTCGCCGAGGACTACTACGAGATCCCGGTGGACATCAACGCGGTGCGCCACGTGTATGCCCTCCGTCCACTGACCCAGGAGGTGGTCACGACTTTGAACGACAAGGCATCCCTGGTGAGCGTCGCCAACGCAGCCGCCACGATCGGCTATGCCGTCGCGCCTGGCTCGGTTACCTGACCTGGGCCTGCCGGGGCGGACTTCGCGGGCGCGGAACGCACCTGTCAGAGCTCCTTGGGAGACTTCCGACCATGACCTCGATTGATCGCGAAGTGCGGAAGTCGTGGGACCGCATCGACGCCTGGTTCAGAGATCGTCTCCCCCGGACGCCGGTAAGGGCTGCTGCGGACCAGGGCCGGCTCGGCGTGATCGAGGCAGACCTCGGGGCAGCGCTCCCCACCGAAGTGCGCGACTGGTGGACCCTGGATCGCGTCAGCGCCGACTACTGGATCCCTGGATCGCGTCAGCGCCGACTACTGGATCCCTGGATCGTTTGCTCCGGTGGGCTTGGAGGAAGCCCTGGAAACGCAAGAGACCTGGTTGCTGGTCGCGGAACAGGAAGGGGTCTCGTTCGACGCGAACGGCGAACCAGAACCGCGGTTCCTGCCGTCGTTCCTGCCGATCGCAATGAGCCCTGGCGGTGACGGACTCATCGTTGACTTGCGGCTCGGTGATTCCTACGGCGCGGTTTTCCTGTGGGACCACGAGACGTGGATACTCGGGGTGCCGCTGTGGGATTCGGTGACCTCCATGCTCCAGGACGTCGCTACCGCTCTCGAATCAGGGACGCCCGCTCTGCTCCGGCACGCCGACATGGGCGGTACCGAAATGGCGTGCGTCGCTCTCGTGGACGACGGCGGCGACCTGGTCTGGGAAGTAGCAGACCAGTGATGTGTGTGGCTCTTCGCAGTCGACGACAGCGTGGCGGAGTACCCACTGCACTGCTCAGTCACTGGGGATGAGCTCGGGGTGCTCGCGCGCGAGATGTCTCTCCCCCCATTCCCAGACGTCGTGTCTGTGATGGTTGAGCGTGTCCTGGAGCGGCCGACAGAGATCTGGTCCAGCCAGCTCGGCATCGACCAACTCGCCCGCACCGTGATCGGCTGCCTCGACGAGGTCGCGCAGACCTACGACGAGAGCGGCTGTCAGGCGAGTGGGGCGAACGCCTCCCTCGGACCGAACTCGAAGCCGTCCGACGCCTATGGCAGGCCCGCCGCCGCAGCGATGACACATAGCCCGCAGAAGCTTGCTGCTCGGGTTGAGTGAGAGAGCCCAGCTGTTCCCGTCTCTGGAGACGTCCCGATCTTCTCTGTGCTGGGCCTTGATCCGAAGATCGTTCCGTTGGGAGGCTGAGGCATGCAGAACCTGCCGACCTTCGTCCTTGTGCACGGGGCCTTCGCCAACTCGTTCTCGTTCGCGCCGTTGCAGGCCGAACTCGCCCTGCTCGGGCACCGCTCGGTCGCGGTGGACCTCCCGGGGCACGGATTCGAGGCGACGTTCCCCGTGGCCTACCAGGCTCCTCAGGATCTCGACGCCCTCGCCGCGGCACCGGGGAGCATCAGGGGCGTCACGCTCGCCGACAACGCCGCCCGCGTGATCGAGGTCCTCGAACGGGCCAGGCGGAACGGGCCCACCGTCCTCGTCGCCCACAGCAGGGGCGGCCTCACGGCCACCGCCGTCGCCAACGCCCGGCCCGAGCTGATCGACCGGATCGCCTATGTGTCCGCCTGGTGCCCCGTCGATCTGGACGTGGGCGCCTACTACGCCGAGCCGGAGATGGCGGACGTCGACGCGAGGACCTTCGCCGCCACGCTCGTCGGGAACCCGGCCGAACTCGGTCTGCTCCGGACCAACTTCCGTACCGCGGCCCCGGCGCCGCTTGCCGCGTTCAAGCAGGCCTTCGCCGCCGACCTCACCGATGACGAGTTCCGGGTCTTCCTGAACACCTTCCAGCCCGACGAGAACCTGGACGTCGGAACGTCCGCCGACCGGGCGCAGGGCGCGACCTGGGGCCGGGTCCCACGGACCTATGTGCGTCTGACCGACGACGCCAGCATTCCGCTCCCCATGCAGGACCGCATGATCCGCGAAGCCGACGCGCTCACCCCCGGCAACCCCTTCGACGTCCGGACGCTCGCGGGCAGCCACCTGCGCTGGCTCGTCCACCCGAAACCCGCCGCCGAGCTGCTCGCCGAGCTCGCAGCGCACTGACACCCCACCGGGCGACCGGCAACCGGCGTGACCGGGTCGAACGGACTCGAGCGGGGGCCGGGGTGGCGGGCCGACCGAGCCCATCCGTGCCCGGCGTTGTGCGGCCTGAAAGCGGCGGGCGCGGACGGGAGGCGGGGGCTACCGTCGTCGGCCATGACCGACACCGAAGCGGCGTACCTGCACGCCACCCGGACGGCTTACGAATCTCGTCGCCGCCGACTACGAGAAGCTCCTCCGCGAGGAACTGGACGCCAAGCCGCTGGACCGCGCCGTGCTCGCCGCGTTCTGCGACCTCGTGCGGGCGCCGGGGAGGGGGCCGGTCGCCGACCTCGGATGCGGTCCCGGCCGCATCACCGCACACCTGCACGCCCGTGGAGTGGACGCCTTCGGCATCGACCTCTCACCCGAGATGATCGCGGTCGCCCGTCGAACGCATCCGGGCCTGCGGTCCGAGGAGGGGTCGATGACCGGTCTGGGACTGCCCGACGCCGGCCTCGGTGGCGTCGTCGCCTGGTACTCGACCGTCCACACCCCGCCGGAGGTGCTGCCGGCCGTGTTCGCGGAGTGCCGTCGGGTGTTGGCCCCCGGCGGTCGTTTGCTGCTGGCCTTCAAGGTCGGGGACCAGCGCCGGCGCCTGAGCCGGGCCTACGGCCATGAGCTGTCGCTCGATGTCCACTGGATGCCCGCCGACCACGTCGCCGACCTGATGAGCGGGGCCGGCCTCGTTCTGGACGCCCGCATGATCCGCGAGCCCGACGCCGACGAGAGGCCCCGGCAGGGACGGCAGGGGTTCCTCCTCGCCCACCGGCCGGAGGGACCGTGACCGGGACGAGGCAGGGCGGGACGAGGCAGGGCGGGACGTGGCAGGCCGGTTCGGGCCGGGCCCGGGTCGCAGTGGCGGCGTGTGGCGGCGTGCGGGCGGCCTCCGCGAGGAGGGCGCTGCGCGGTCAGGCGGGTTTGCGGGCCTCGATCAGGAAGCGGGTGGTGCGGGCGACGAACGGACCCTCGGCGGTGATCTGCTCGTGCAGCTCCCGAAGCCGGTCGTGGTACTTCTCCGTGGTGAAGCCGGGCACCATCCAGATGACCTTGCGCAGGAAGTAGACCACCGCGCCGATGTCGAAGAACGCCGTCCGCAGCGACTCGAAGCGCAGGTCGATCACCTCCAGGCCGGCGTCCGCGGCGTCCCGCCGGGCGTCGTCCGGGTGACGCTGGCGGCGGGCCTCCTCGGGCTGCGGGCCGAGAAAGTACTCGACGAGTTCGAAGACGCTGGCCGGGCCCACGTGCTGCGAGAGGTAGGTGCCGCCGGGCTGGAGTACGCGGGCGATCTCCCGCCACCACACCGTCACCGGATGCCGGCTGGTCACCAGGTCGAAGGCGTTGTCGGCGAACGGCAGCGGGGGCTCGTCCCGGTCGGCGACGACCACCACGCCCAGCGGGTGCAGCAGCCGCGTCGCCTTCGTGACGTTCGGCGGCCACGACTCGGTGGCCACGGTGAGCGGTGGCAGCTTCGGCGCACCGGCGAGCACCTCACCGCCGCCCGTCTGCACGTCCAGCGCCGCGGTCGCCCGCGCCAGCCGTTCGCTCATCGCTCGCTGGTACCCCCAGGAGGGGCGCTGCTCGCTGGCCCGCCCGTCGAGCCAGGAGAAGTCCCAGCCGTCCACCGGCGCGGCCTCCGCCTCAGCCACCAGTTGCTCAAAACTCCGCGTCATGGCTCGATGCTCGCGGCTGCGCCTTGAACGGGCCACTGGTTATCCCCCGACTGCCGATCCGGCGCTGGGGGCGGAGCGGTGCCGCGCCGCCGGGTCCGTCTGGGCCGACGACCCGGGCGGACGGTCCGAACCGTCCGCCCGCCCGGGTGACGGGGGTGCGTGTCCCGTGGCTCAGCCCCCGAACCACCTGCGCCAGACGGGCCTGCGC
>NZ_BAAHCA010000210.1:0-6462 GCF_054776295.1 Streptomyces sparsus | reverse complement strand
GGCCGCCGCACGGTGACACCACCGGCCACCCCCGGGCCGCCGCCACCGGCACCGGCGGGTCCGGGACGCCGCGGAGACGCCGGTGTGGCGCATCCCACGTCCGGATGTATGCACCTTTGTCCGCAACCACTCCCAGCTCACCCGGGTGCCGCCGTAATCCGCCGACTGTTCTCTTCGCGCAGGTCAGAGCGGTGTGGGCACGGCAGGCCGACCAGCGGCGGCTCCCGGGGCCGCCGGGCGCACCGGGCCGGAGTGGGACAGAACCGCCCGTGCGGCACCCTCCGCGGGTGCCGGGCCTCCCCGTCGGAGCCGACCGTGGCCGACTTCGCAGTATTCTTTCGGCGATCACACGAAGAAACGGCCACGGAAGGTGTGTGCGAGGTGACATGGGGTCCTGGCACACCCGTGCCGATTGGGGAGCCGCCCAGTGCGGAACCCGAGGAGTCCACACCCGCGGCCCGAACGCCGGTCGGCGTCGGCCCGTGGCGGCCCTCAGTGCTCCTCATCGAGGACGACCCGGGGGACGCCCTCCTCGTTGAGGAGATGGTGGCCGACGGGCCCACGGAGATGCGCTTCGTCTGGGCCCGCTCACTCGGGCAGGCCCTGGAGGAGCTGGAGGCCTGGCAGCCGGACTGCATCCTGCTGGATCTGCACCTGCCGGACGCGCAGGGTCTGGAGGCCGTGACCCGGCTGCGCAGCGGGGCGAAGGACGTGGCCGTCGTCGTACTGACCGGGCTGGCGGAGGACGGCACCGGGCTGGACGCGGTGGCGGCCGGAGCGCAGGACTACCTCGTCAAGGGGCGGGTCGACCCGGAGCTGCTCAGCCGGGCCGTGCGCTACGCGGTCCAGCGCAAGCAGGCGGAACTGACCACGGCGGCACTCCAGGCCGGGCAGTTGCGCGCGCAGGAGAACGCCCGCCTGGAGCGTGGCCTGCTGCCCTCACCGATGCTGCGGGACCCCGACGCCTTCGGAGTCGTCGCACGCTACCGGCCGGGGCGGGCGCAGGCCCTGCTGGGCGGCGACTTCTACGACATCGTCCAGACCCGGGACGGCACCGTGCACGCCGTGATCGGTGACGTCTCCGGTCACGGGCCGGACGAGGCCGCGCTCGGCGTGGCACTGCGCATAGCCTGGCGCACCCTCGTCATCGGTGGTGCCACGGGTGTCGAGCTGATGACTCTGCTGGAAGAGGTCATGGTCGCCGAGCGGACCGGACCGGAGATCTTCGCGACGCTCACCAGTCTCGCGCTCCCGCCCTGCGGCGGCACCGCCAGCATCGTCCGCGCCGGGCACCCGGGGCTGCTCGTGCACGGGCCGGGCGGCGTGCGCTGGGTCGATCCGCCCGGTGGCCCGGCACTGGGCATGATCCCCGGGGCCAGCGCCTGGCCGGTCAGCGAACTCCCGCTCACGTCGTCGGACGCGTTGGTGGTCTTCACCGACGGCCTCTTCGAGGGCCGGATCGGGCCAGGATCGCAGCGCATGGGCGAGAGCGGGCTGCTCGAACTCGCCGAGCAGGCCGCGGGCCAACCCGCGGAGGCGTTCGTCGACACCCTCATCGGCCGCGCCGCCGAAGCGGCGGCCGACCACGGCGGTCTCACCGACGACATCGCCGTACTTCACCTCCACTGGCGCACGACGACGGGAAGCAGCACGTGAAGAGCGACCGGCGGCTGACGGTCCAGCACTGGTTCCACCTGGTCCTCGCCTTCATGGCAGTGCTCATCATCGCGGGTGGTGTCCTGGGCGCCCAGTTGATGTCGCGGACCACGCAGATCCAGGACGAACTGATCGACCAGACCCTGCCCGCCCGCGCCGAGGCGCTGCGCATGCAGACGGCCCTGGTGGACCAGGAGACCGGAGTACGCGGGTACGGCATCACCGGCGACCCGGACTTCCTCGGCCCCTACACCGAAGGGCGACGGCTCCAGCAGCAGGCGACGGACCGCCTCCGGACCCTGTTGGCCGGTCGTGAGGCCCTGCTCGCCGATCTGGACACGATCGAGCAGCGTGCCGAGCAGTGGCGCACCGAACACGCCGAACCGGCCCTGGAGATCGCCCGGACACGCGAGGAGCAGCCCGACACCGCGGCCACCGAACGGGGGCGGCAGGCCTTCGACCGGCTCCGGGCGCTGTTCACCGAGCAGAACCAGCACCTCGACGAGGCCAGGGCGGAGGGCAAGTCCGAGCTGTCCAGCGCGCGCCACTACCGCAACCTGGTGTTCCTGGGCGTCGCCGTGATGCTGCTGGCGGCCTGCGTGGTCATCGCCGTGCTGCTGCGGGTGATCGTGTCGCGTCCGCTGCGTGAGCTGGGCAAGGCCTCGCGCCGCATCGCCGAGGGTGAGTTCGGCCACCGCATCACCCCCAGCGGACCGGCCGACCTGCAAGCCCTGGCGTGCGACGTCGAGGCGATGCGGGAACGCGTCGTCAACGCGCTCGACAACGCCGAGGGCAAACGGGAACTGCTCGCGCAGCAGACCGTCGACCTGGACGCGCAGGCCGTGGAACTGCGCAGGTCCAACGCCGAACTGGAGCAGTTCGCCTACGTCGCCTCGCACGACCTCCAGGAGCCGCTGCGCAAGGTGGCGAGCTTCTGCCAGTTGCTGGAGAAGCGCTACGGCGACAAACTCGACGATCGAGGACGGCAGTACATCGACTTCGCCGTCGACGGGGCCAAGCGCATGCAGGTCCTCATCAACGACCTGCTCACCTTCTCCCGGGTGGGTCGGCTCGACGACGCCCAGCAGGACATCTCCCAGGACCGCACCCTGGACAAGGCCCTCAAGAACCTGTCCGCCGCCCTCGAGGAGTCCGACGCCCGGGTGGAGCGCGCGGAGCCGCTGCCCGAGGTCAGCGGGGACCCGACGCTGCTGGTGATGCTGTGGCAGAACCTTCTGGGCAACGCGCTCAAGTTCCGCGATCCCGACCGTCCGCCCGTGGTGGTGATCAGCTGCACGGCGGTGCGGGAGGCCGGGGGCGACGCCTGGCAGTTCTGCGTGGCGGACAACGGGATCGGCATTCCGCAGGAGTTCGCCGAGAAGGTCTTCGTCGTCTTCCAGCGCCTGCACAGCCGTGAGGCGTACAGCGGGACGGGCATCGGGCTGGCGCTGTGCCGCAAGATCGTCGAGCATCACAAGGGCCGCATCTGGGTCGATCCCGACCACTCCCCCGGCACCCGCATCTGCTTCACCCTGCCCGCGCTGCCCGCTCGGGACGACGAACCCACCACCCCCGCACCCCAAGGAGCGACGGCATGACCGAACAGCAGCCCATCGAGGTCCTGCTGGTGGAGGACGACCCGGGCGACGAGCTGATGACCCGGGAGGCGTTCGAGGACAACAAGATCGGCAACACCCTGCACGTCGCCCGGGACGGCGAGGAGGCCCTCGACTTCGTCTACCGCCGCGGCGCGCACGCCGACGCGCCCCGCCCGGACCTGATCCTGCTGGACCTGAACCTGCCGAAGTACGACGGCCGTCAGGTGCTGGAGCAGCTCAAGTCCGACCCGGAACTGGCGACCATCCCGGTCGTGGTCCTCACCACGTCCTCGGCCGAGGAGGACATCCTGCGCAGCTACCGGCTGCACGCCAACGCCTACGTCACCAAGCCGGTGGACCTGGACCAGTTCATCGCCGCGGTGCGCCAGATCGACGACTTCTTCGTCAGCATCGTCCGGCTCCCCCGCCCCTCCTTCTGATCCGGCCGGCCGGGGGCACCGGGCGGCCGACCGCTGCTACAGTCCAGCCCTGCGTACGAAGGGGGCAGACCGTGGCGAAGGTCAACATCAGTCTGGACGCGGAACTCGTCGTGGAGGTGATGGTGCTGGCCGGCGTGGGGTCCCCCCAGGACGCCGTCGAGGCAGTGGTACGCGACTACATCGCGCGCGGCCACCGGACCGAGGCCAGAACCGACCGCACGGAAGAAGGGCTGCGAGAGGTCGAGGCCGCGCCGCAGGAGCCGCAGGGCTGAGCGGCTGCGCCGCCTCCCTTCACCCGCCTGCCGCCGCCCTTCGCGCCTGACCGCCGCCGCTCCTGGCGACTCCTCCGGCCCTCCGTCCGCTTCCTCGGCCGCGTCCTGCGGCTCGGGACCGCGGCGGGGTCACCGCAGGTCGACGGCGACGGCCGCCGCGTGGCCCGCCGCCACGTCCACGTCCACCAGCGACCAGCCGGCGACCACGGCGGGACGGTCGCCCGTCCCCAGGTAGGTGCGTTCCAGGCCACCCGAGAGGCCCTTTCCGGTGCCCTTCAGGTACGCCTCCTTGCGCACCCAGCACCTCGCGAACGCACCGGGCCGGTCGGGGGCCGGCAGCGCCGCCACCTCCGCACGCTCCCGGGTGTGCAGCGCGGAGGACACCTCACGGGTGACTGCGGGGTCCGGTACGGCCTCCACGTCCACACCCACCGCGACGGGCGCGAACGCCAGCAGGACCAGGTCACCGCAGTGGGAGAGCGAGAAGTGCACACCACCGCCCCGCACCGCGGGGCGGCCGTGCGGTCCGCCGCAGACCGGGCAGTCCTCCCGCGTCAGCTCCACCGTGTCCGGCGGTGTGTCCAGAAAGCTCCCCAGGAACCTGCGCAGGGCCGTGTGCGCCACGGCGTAGCGGTCGCGGTCCTCCTGACGGCGGTACGCCGTCCACCGCTGCCGCTCACCCTCGTCGAGGAGGGCGAGCGCCGCCCCCGTCCCCGCGGTGTGCTCGGACACCCGGAGCAGCCGCAGCACGGGCCGGGACGCGTCATCCGGTACCGCGAGCTCCCAGGAGGGCGCGGTCGCGGAGACGTCTGCGAGCTCGGGCAGCACAGCGGGCGTCGTCACGGTTCTCCTCGTTTCCTGCTCGATCGGCCGGGCTCCCGCAAGGCGAGCGGGCGTGCACCCGAGAGGTCGGCTGCCGCCGTCGCCGGTCCGCGAGGACCGTGGACGCGTACCCGCGGCCCGACCGGCACCGCCCGGCGAACGGCGCGGTCTCCGCTTCCATGATCGCCGATGGCCGGGCCCGTGGGCCACGCCGCCCCACCGGCATCAGGGCGTCAGCGGCCGGAGTCCGGAGCCGTCGGCGCGGGCGGTCCCCGGCCCGGTGGGAAGGGGCGGCGGGAGGCGGGGCGGCCACCGGTACGGGACGTGGGCGCCGGGTGAGTACGGGCCGGGGACGTGACCGGGGTTCGCCGGACGCCGTACAGCGGATCCCACCAGCGGTACCGGCCGGCAAGACAGGCCGACCGGTGGTAGGCCAGGGTTTCCCTGAGCGGAGGACGCGTCACGTCCCCCGTCGTTGCCCTCATCCGCCGGGCCCCTCGTCCGCCGCCGTCGTTCACCCGCCGCCGGTCTGCGCCGGGCGACCTCGGGGGCCGGTGGGATGCCGCCTGGTCTTCGGTGGGGGGAAGCCCGCCAGTGACGCGAGGTCGACGGTGTGCCCGAGCAGATGCAGGGGCGCCGCCCGTACCTCCACCGCCTCGGCCGCCTCCCAGTACGCCAGGACCGACGCCTCGCCGACCGGACCGCGCACGAGGGGCAACGTGGGATCGGCCGCGTGCAGCAGGGATTCCAGTCGGCAGGAGGCGACGGTGCCCGGCAGTTGCGGGCGCTCCGCGTATCCGGTGGCGGCGATGGCCGGGAGGCCGTCGGCGACCTGGGACGTGGTGCTGTCCACGCCCAGCAGTCCACCGCCGACCACCAGCACGTCGTGGTCCCGCCGCATGCGTGCGACGGCTCGCGCGGTGTCCACGCAGTGCGGGAAGGAGTCGTCGACGACAACGGTCCCGGGCCGCAGGCGGTCGACGTCGAGCAGCGTGCCGCCGCCGCTCACCGCCGTGATCACCAGGTCCGCCCGGTAGACGGCGTCGGGCAGCCCCGCGTCCGACTCGCACGTCTCGACGGTGGTGGCCGCGCCGGATCGGCGGAGGCTGTCGGCCAGTTGTGCCATCCGCCGCCGACCGCCGGCGACGTCGCACAGCAGCAGCCCGGCCGGGGGCAGCGGGGAACGGCTGAGCAGCAGCGCCAGGGCGGAGCTGCCGATGGAACCGCAGCCCACCACCGCGACGGTCAGTTCGGGGAGCTTGCGGTGGGTGGTGTCGAGGTCGGCGTGCACGGTCCTGACGACGGACACCGCGGTCGCCGCGTGGCCGGTGGTGAGCGGCACCGCCGGCCCGGTCTCGTGCAGGACGGCGAAGCCGTAGCCGGTGTGCGCCGGGATCATGCCGGCGAGTGACACGCAGCGCGCGCCGAGTTCTGCCGCGTGCCGCACGGCGCGGGCGGTTCGGCCCACGAGGGTCTCCCCGTCGCGGAGTTCGGCGGTGAGTTCGTCGGCGAACAGCGGGAGGGAGACGAAGCCCGAGCGGCCGAGCGGGGTGGTGAGGGTCTCCAGCAGCCGGGGGCGCCCGCCGGGGAACAGCGCTGCTCGCAGCGCGTCCCGGGGCAGCCGGTCCGGGGCCAGCCCGGCGACGGCCGCCAGCTGCTCGGGCGACGGCAGGT
>NZ_BAAHCA010000209.1:0-6488 GCF_054776295.1 Streptomyces sparsus | reverse complement strand
AGCAGACCGGCGAGCGCGCCGGACAGCGCCACCGGGTCGACCGGGTGCGCCACGACGGCCTCGGCACGGCTCCAGTCCGCCAGCCACGCGTCCTGCGGGCGGCCGATGAGCAGCAGCACCGGCGGGCAGTCGTAGATCTCGTCCTTGATCTGCTTCGACACGCCCATGCCGCCCGCCGGTGCGGATTCGCCGTCCAGCACGCAGACGTCCACGCCGCCCTGCTCCAGCGCCGTCAGCACGGCCGGCAGCGTGGCGCACTCCAGGTACTCGACCGCGGGCACGTCGGCGGCCGGACGGCGGCCCGCGGCGAGCCGCACCTGCTCCCGGGTGTTCGCGTCGTCGCTGTAGACCAGCACCGTGGCCGTGGGCTGCATCGTTCCTCCGCGTGGTCGTACCTGGGTGGGGTGAGCGAAACGTCAAGAAGCACATCGGAGCGCTGCCCGGGATCGTACTCCCTCAACGAGCCCCAAGGGAGCAGCCGGAGCCGGTCGCCGCAAGGGCCCAGGAGGCGCCGCGGACCCGGCCCCGGTGACGCGCTTCCGACCTGCGTACGACGGTCGGACACACCGAACGGCACCCCCCGAAGTGAGGACGGAATAAGCGACCGACATAATGTCGGTCGTGGCGACAGCAACAGCAGTAGAAACCGGGCACGCGCACCCGTCGGTCAACCGGCCGAACCTCACCAGCGTCGGAACCATCATCTGGCTGAGTTCCGAGCTGATGTTCTTCGCGGCCCTCTTCGCGATGTACTTCACCCTGCGATCGGTGATGGGAGCCGACTACTGGCAGGAACAGGCAAGCGCCCTGAACCTGCCGTTCGCGGCGACGAACACCATGATCCTGGTGCTCTCCTCTCTGACCTGCCAGCTCGGCGTCTTCGCCGCCGAGCGCGGGGACGTGAAGAAGCTCCGGAGCTGGTTCGTGATCACCTTCGTGATGGGTGCCGTCTTCATCGGCGGTCAGATCACCGAGTACGTGGAGTTGGTGAAGCACGAGGGGCTCTCGCTCTCCTCGGACCCGTACGGGTCGGTGTTCTACCTGACCACCGGCTTCCACGGCCTCCACGTGACGGGAGGTCTGATCGCGTTCCTCTTCGTCCTGGGCAGGACGTACATGGCCAGGCGGTTCACCCATCATCAGGCGACCGCCGCCATCGTCGTGTCCTACTACTGGCACTTCGTCGATGTCGTCTGGATCGGGCTCTTCGCCACGATCTACCTGATCAAGTAGTGCCGGGGCGCGCGCACCGGTACTGCTTGCAGACAGACACATCCAGAAGCATCGACGCAGAAGATCCTGACACCCGGGGTAATCCGTGAAAAAGCTCTCCGCACGACGGCGCCATCCGCTGGCGGCGATCGTCGTTCTACTCTTCGCGCTGGCGGCTACCGGGGGGCTGTACGCCGCGTTTGCACCTGCGGGTGAAGCCAAGGCCGACGCCTCAGCCGCCGCGCAGTCTCTCGCCATCGAGGAGGGCAAGAAGCTCTACGCCGTCGGCTGCTCCAGCTGCCACGGCACCGGTGGCCAGGGCAGCAGCGACGGCCCCAGCCTCGTCGGCGTGGGCGCCGCAGCCGTCGACTTCCAGGTCGGTACCGGCCGGATGCCGATGCAGGCGCCCGGCGTCCAGGCGCCGGCCAAGCCCAAGGTCTACTCCCAGGAGGAGATCGACGCGCTCGCGGCCTACATCGCCTCCCTGGGCCCCGGCCCCGACGTTCCCACCAAGGAGGAGTACAGCCCCGAGGGCCTCAGCGGCGAGGAGATCGCCGAGGGCGGCAACCTCTTCCGGCAGAACTGCGCCCAGTGCCACAACTTCACCGGCGAGGGCGGCGCTCTGACCGAGGGCAAGTACGCCCCGGGCCTCGACGACGTCGACCCGAAGTACATCTACGAGGCCATGGAGACCGGCCCGCAGAACATGCCTGCCTTCCCGGACAGCGTCCTGCCGGAGAAGGAGAAGCGACAGATCATCGCGTACCTGGACAAGGTCAACACCTCGGAGACGCCGACCCCCGGTGGGTGGGGTCTCGGAGGGTTCGGTCCCGTCAGCGAGGGACTCTTCGCCTGGACCATCGCCCTCGCCGTCCTGGTGGGCGTGACCGTCTGGGTCGCAGCCCGGAACGCCAAGGCCAGGAAGTCATGAGTAGCGAGACTGGATCCCACGACGTGCCAGACGAGAACCTGCCGGCGGCGCAGGGCCACGGGGGCAACGCCCCCGCGGCTGCGGACAATCCGTTCAAGGACCCGGGCCTGCCGCCGCACGAGCACCGCATCCAGGACATCGACGAGCGGGCCGCCAAGCGGTCCGAGCGTGTGGTGGCGATGCTGTTCACCCTGTCGATGGTCGCCACGATCGGCTTCATCGCCTCGTACGTGATCTTCCCGGTGGACCAGATCAGGTACATCTTCCCGCTCGGGCACATCAGCACGCTGAACTTCGCGCTCGGCATGACGCTGGGCATCGCGCTGCTCTGCATCGGCGCGGGAGCCGTCCACTGGTCGCGCACCCTGATGAACGGCGAGGAGGTCATCGGCGAGCGGCACCCGATCGGTGCCACCGAGGAGACCAAGGCCGCCGCGCTCGCGGCGTTCACCACGGGCTCCGCCGACTCGGGTCTGGGCCGCCGCAAGCTGATCCGCAACACCATGTTCGGCGCGCTGGCCCTGGTGCCGCTGTCCGGCGTCGTGCTGCTGCGCGACCTGGGCCCGCTGCCCGGGGACAAGCTCTTCCACACCATGTGGCGCAAGGGCCTGCTGCTGGTCAACCAGAACACCGGTGAACCGCTGCGGCCCGAGGACATCACGGTGGGGTCGCTCACCTTCGCGAAGCCCGAGGGCCTCGAGGAGGACAGCCACGACTTCCACCGGGAGATCGCCAAGGCGGCCCTGATGATCGTCCGACTCGAGCCGAACGACATCAAGGACAAGCAGGAACTGGACTGGTCCTACGAGGGCATCGTGGCCTTCTCCAAGATCTGTACGCATGTCGGCTGCCCGGTCAGCCTCTACGAGCAGCAGACCCACCACGTCCTGTGCCCGTGCCACCAGTCGACCTTCGACCTGAGTGACGGCGCACGGGTGATCTTCGGCCCGGCCGGGCACCCCCTGCCGCAGTTGAGGATCAGCGTCAACGAGGACGGTTTCCTCGCGGCCCAGGGCGACTTCGCGGAGCCCGTCGGCCCGAGCTTCTGGGAGCGCGGATGAGCACTTCAACCGATAGTCCGAACACCCGGGGCAAAGCTCCCGCGGGCGAGCGGGTCGCGGACTGGGCGGACGGCCGTCTGGGGATCTACGGCGCGGCGAAGAAGAACCTGCGCAAGGTCTTTCCCGACCACTGGTCCTTCCTGCTCGGTGAGATCGCGCTCTACTCCTTCATCATCATCATCCTGACCGGCGTCTACCTCACCATGTTCTACGTGCCGAGCATGGCCGAGGTGCACTACGACGGCCCGTACGTGCCGATGCAGGGTGTGCTGATGTCCGAGGCCTACGCCTCGACGATCGACATCAGCTTCGACGTCCGCGGCGGTCTGCTCATGCGGCAGATCCACCACTGGGCGGCGCTGATCTTCCTCGTCGCGATGTTCGTGCACATGATGCGGGTGTTCTTCACCGGCGCCTTCCGCAAGCCGCGCGAGCTGAACTGGCTGTTCGGCTTCCTGCTGCTGGTGCTGGGCATGTTCACCGGCTTCACCGGCTACTCGCTGCCGGACGACCTGCTCTCCGGCACCGGCGTCCGGTTCATGGAGGGCGCCATCCTGGCCGTGCCGCTGGTCGGCACCTACCTGGCGATGTTCCTCTACGGCGGCGAGTTCCCCGGCACCGAGATCATCCCGCGCTTCTTCACCGCGCACGTGCTGCTGCTCCCGGGCATCATGCTGGGCCTGGTCGTGGCCCACCTGATCCTGGTCTTCTACCACAAGCACACCCAGTACCCCGGTCCCGGCAGGACCAACAACAACGTCGTCGGCTTCCCGCTGATGCCGGTGTACATGGCCAAGGCCGGCGGCTTCTTCTTCCTGGTCTTCGGCATCATCGCGGTCATCTCCGCGACGGTCAGCATCAACCCCGTGTGGGTGCTCGGCCCCTACCGGCCGGACCTGGTGTCCACCAACGCGCAGCCCGACTGGTACATGGGCTTCTCCGAGGGGCTCATCCGCGTCATGCCCGGCTGGGAGTGGGTCATCCCGACCGGCCACACCATCAACTTCGGTGTGTTCGTACCGCTGATGATCTTCCCGCTGGTGCTCGCCTCGATCGCGGTCTACCCGTTCTTCGAGTCGTGGGTCACCAAGGACAAGCGGGAGCACCACCTGCTGGACCGCCCCCGCAACGCCCCGACCCGGACCGCGTTCGGCATGGCGTGGCTCAGCTGGTACTTCGTGATGCTGATCGGCGGTGGCAACGACCTCTGGGCGATCCACTTCAACCTGTCGATCAACGCGATCACCTGGTTCGTCCGGATCGGCTTCTTCGTGGTGCCGGTACTGGTGTTCATCGCGACCAAGCGGATCTGCCTCGGCCTCCAGCGCCGCGACCGGGACAAGGTCCTGCACGGCGCGGAGACCGGAGTCATCAAGCGGCTGCCGCACGGCGAGTTCATCGAGGTGCACGAGCCGCTGCCGCAGGACAAGCTGCACCTGCTCACCCAGCACGAGCAGTACGAGCCCGCCGAACTGCCCGCAGCGGAGGACGCCAACGGCGTGCGCCGCAAGGTCGGGCCGATCGAGCGGGTCCGGGTACGGCTCAACCGGGGCTACTACGGCCCCGGCAACCAGATCCCCAAGGCCACCCCGGAGGAGTACAAGGAGATCATGAGCGGCCACGGCCACCACTGATCCACCCGGCCTCCGCCGACCGCAGGGCCCCGTCCGCAGCATGGACGGGGCCCTGCGGCGTGTCCGCGGCTCGATAGGGTGTCGGCAGCAGTGACCGACCCGTGACCAGGAGCGTGACCCATGAGCGCTGTTACCCCCACCGGAGGCGACACCGCGGCGGCCCGCACCTGGCCGGACGTCCTGGGCGCCCTCCTCGCCGGTCAGGACCTCACCTCCCGGGACACCGCCTGGGCGATGGACCGCATCATGCTCGGCGAGGCCACCGACGCCCAGATCGCCGGGTTCGCGGTGGCCCTGCGCGCCAAGGGCGAGACGGTCGACGAGGTGTCCGGCCTCGTCCGCACGATGTACGAGCACGCCAACACCATCGAGGTGCCCGGGCCGACGGTGGACATCGTCGGCACCGGCGGCGACCGGGCGAAAACGGTCAACATCTCGACCATGTCGGCCATCGTCGTGGCCGGCACCGGAGCCCGCGTCGTCAAGCACGGCAACCGGGCGGCGTCCTCGGCCAGCGGCTCGTCCGACGTGCTGGAGAAGCTCGGCGTCAATCTCGACCTCAGCCCGCAGCGGGTCGCCGAGGTCGCCGCGGAGGCCGGCATCAGCTTCTGCTTCGCGGTGAAGTTCCACCCCTCCCTGCGCCACGTGGCCGCCGCGCGGCGCGAGTTGGGGATCCCCACCACGTTCAACTTCCTCGGCCCGCTGACCAACCCGGCACGGGTGGGCGCCCAGGCGACCGGCGTCGCGGACGCCCGCATGGCGCCCATCATGGCCGGGGTGCTCGCCGAACGCGGCACCTCCGCCCTGGTCTTCCGCGGTGACGACGGGCTGGACGAACTCACCACCACCGCCACCTCCACGGTGTGGACGGTCCGCGACCACCAGGTGGAGCAGCAGTCGTTCGACCCGCGCGAGGTCGGGCTGCAACTGGTGCCGGTGGAGGCGCTGCGCGGTGCCGACGCGGCCCACAACGCCGATGTCGCCCGCCGCCTGCTCGACGGGGAGCGGGGACCGGTGCGGGACGCGGTGCTGCTCAACTCGGCCGCCGCGCTGGTGGCCCTGACCCCGACGGACGCGTCGCTGGCCGACCAGCTCAGCGCGGGCATGGTCCGGGCAGCCGAGGCCATCGACTCCGGCGCGGCCAAAGCCGCCCTGGACAGATGGGTCACGGCCAGCCAGGCCTGACCCGCACGCAGCCGGTGTCACCCGGGCGGGTGGTCCCTCGCGGGGGCCGCCCGCCCGGCTCACGTGCGTCTCCGCCCCGGTGTTCACCATCCGGACGGCCGCTGTGCCGTCGACGGGCGGCTGTGCCATACTCACGGCAGGTCACGAGTGACAGCGATTTCGGCCCCGGCCCGCTGTCCGGCAACCCTCCTTCCGTGGCGGGGTGCCCCGGGTGATGACCCGGCCGCAGGCAGCAAGGTCTGCGGCAAGCGCGGTAGAGGGAGTTCCCCGATGAGCAGGCGAATGCGGTAGGGCGTCACGCCCCACCCCCGCACGTCCCCGCCGGCACGGTCCGTCGGCCGCTCCGAACCACCCCTCCACCCTTGCCCTTCGGGAGACATCCGCATGTCCGCATCCGCTGCCGCCCCCTGCCGTCCCGCCCCCGCCGCCACCGCGCACGCCGCCGGGGACCCCACCGCCGCGGCG
>NZ_BAAHCA010000208.1:0-6526 GCF_054776295.1 Streptomyces sparsus | reverse complement strand
CGCCGACGTGTCCGCGGCGCCTCGGGGAACCGGACGGCTGCGGCGCTGGCGCGGCACGCCCGGTTCGAGCAGCCGGGCGAGCCGTTTGCGCACCGGGAGCCGGTCGCCGGGTGCGGCCTCCTCGGGGGCCGGGCCTGCGTTCACTGGACAACCTCCTGGACGTGCCGGGGGCCGCCGCCGGACAGCCCGTTCGGAGTAACGAGCGTGCCGCCGGAAGAACACGGCCCCCGGCGAGATCCCTCACTTCGCCGCGCCGCACGGCGGCGGAGCGTGGTGGGGTCCTGCCGGGGGCGTGCTCACCGGGTGAGCGGGCCGCCGGGGCTATCCGGCCTCGGCGGCGATCCGGCCCAGGAGGGGAGGGCCGGGTGTCAGCGTGTGGAGAAGCGGTGGATCGTGGTGGAGCGGTAGGTGTCGCCCGGCCGCAGCACCGTGGACGGGAAGGACGGCTGGTTCGGCGAGTCGGGGAAGTGCTGGGTCTCCAGGCAGAGGCCGTCGCCCTGCCGGTAGGTCCGCCCCGAGGTGCCGGTGATGCTGCCGTCGAGGAAGTTGCCGGAGTAGAACTGCATGCCGGGCTCGGTGGTGGCGATCTCCATCGTGCGGCCCGAACGGGGGTCGCGCAGGGTGGCGACCGGCGCGGGTGATCTGGTGACGCCCTTGTCGAGCACCCAGTTGTGGTCGTAGCCCTTGGCGGTCACGAGCTGCGGGTGCGCGGTGCGGATGTCGCGGCCGATGGTGCGCCTGTGCCGGAAGTCGAAGGGCGTGCCGGCCACCGGTGCCAGCTCGCCGGTGGGGATCAGGCCGGCGTCGGTGGGGGCGTAGCGGCGGGCGGCGAGGCGCAGTTCGTGGTCGAGCACGGTTCCGCTGCCCTCCCCGGCGAGGTTGTAGTAGGTGTGGTTGGTGAGGTTGACGACGGTGGCCCGGTCGGTGGTGGCGTGGTAGTCGATGCGCCAGTCGCCGCCGCGGGTGAGGGTGTAGACGACCTTCACCCGGAGCGTGCCGGGATAGCCCATCTCACCGTGGGCGCTCACGTACCGCAGGACCAGCCCGGAGCCGGTCGGGTCGGCGAAGGGCTCGACGTCCCACACTCGTTTGTCGAAGCCGTCGGTTCCGCCGTGCAGGCTGTTGTCGCCGTCGTTGACGGACAGCTGGTGGGTGGTGCCGTCCAGCGTGAACCGGCCGTCCGCGATGCGGTTGCCGTAGCGGCCGATCAGCGCGCCGAAGTAGGCGCCGGCGTCCAGGTATCCCTGGACGCTGTCACAGCCGAGGGAGACGTTGGCGTACCTGCCTCGGCGGTCGGGGAGTTCCAGGGCGTGGACGATGCCGCCGTAGGACAGCACGCTCAGGCGGGTGCCGCCGCGCTGCCACGTCCAGCGGTGCACGGCGGTGCCGTCCGGAAGCCTGCCGAACGGCTCCCGCACCGGCTTCCCGCCGTGCGCGTCGGCACCGGCGGAACGTGACGTGCCGGCGGCGTGCGAGGTGCCGGCGGTGGCCGCGGCGAGTCCCGCGGTGGCGGCAGCGGCCAGCACGGTACGCCGTGCCGTCCCGGTGCGCGGCTTCTCCTGCTCGGTCATGTGCGGCTCCAGGTGGATGGCTTCGACAAGGGGTGGAGCGATCCGTGCCACGCGGGCCTATCGGCCGGCCCTGCGCTTGTTCCAGACGTCGAACCCGACGGCGGCCAGCAGGACGAGGCCCTTGATGACCTGCTGGTAGTCCGTGCCGATGCCGACGAGTGACATGCCGTTGTTGAGCACGCCGAGCACCAGGCCGCCGATGACGGCACCGAGCACGGTGCCGACGCCGCCGCTCATCGAGGCGCCACCGATGAACGCGGCGGCGATCGCCTCCAGTTCGAAGTTGAGGCCGGCCTGCGGGGTGCCGGCGTTCAGGCGGGCGGCGTAGACGCAGCCGGCGAGGGCGGCGAGCACGCCCATGTTGACGAAGACGAGGAAGGTGACGCGCTTGTCCCGGACGCCGGACAGCTTGGCCGCGGCCTTGTTGCCGCCGAGCGCGTACACGTGCCGGCCGATCACCGCGTTGCGCATGACGTAGCCGAGGCCGATGAGCAGGGCGCAGGTGATGAGCATGACGACGGGCACACCGTGGAAGCTCGCCAGGGTCAGGGTGAAGGCGACGACCGCGGCGGTGATGGCCACCAGCTTGAGCAGCCACAGGTTCCTCGGCAGCACCTCCAGCTCGTAGTCGAGCTGGCGCATGCGGTCGCGCCACTCGCGGAACAGCAGGTAGGCGAGGGCGGCGAGGCCGAGCAGCAGGGTGGGGTTGTGGTACTGGGTGTAGGGGCCCGCCTCGGGTATGAAGCCCTTGGCGATGTTCTGGAAGCCCTCCGGGAAGGGCGCGAGTGACTGGCCGCCCAGCACGAGTTGGGTCAGGCCGCGGAACAGCAGCATGCCGGCCAGCGTCACGATGAACGACGGGATGCCGACGTAGGCGATGAAGAAGCCCTGCCAGGCCCCGGCGGCGGCTCCGATCAGCAGCGCGAGGACGAGCGCCACGCCCCAGGGCATGTCGTGTTTGACCATCATCACCGCCGACATGGCGCCGACGAAGGCGACCAGCGAGCCGACGGACAGGTCGATGTGGCCGGAGATGATGACGATCATCATGCCCATGGCCAGGATGAGGATGTAGCCGTTCTGCTGGATCAGGTTGGAGACGTTGTTCGGCAGCAGCAGGGTGCCGTCCGTCCACACCTGGAACAGCACGACGATCAGCAGCAGCGCGATGAGCATGCCGTACTGGCGCATGTTCGTGCGGACGGACCTGGCGAGCAGCGCGGCGGGTGATTCCTTGACGGGGATGGCCGTGTCGGTCATGCGGGGCCTCAGCTTCTGTTCATGGTCATGTGGCGCATCAGCAGTTCCTGGGTGGCCTCCGCGCCGCTGACCTCACCGGTCAGCCGGCCCTCGGCCATCGTGTAGATCCGGTCGCACATGCCGAGGAGTTCGGGCAGTTCGGAGGAGATGAGCAGCACTGCCTTGCCCTGGGCCGCGAGCCGGTCGATGACGGTGTAGATCTCGTACTTGGCGCCGACGTCGATGCCGCGCGTCGGTTCGTCGAGGATCAGCACGTCGGGATCGGCGTGGATCCACCGGCTCAGCACGACCTTCTGCTGGTTGCCTCCGGACAGCCGACCGACCTGCTCGAAGACCGTCGGGGCCTTGATGTTCATCGACTCGCGGTAGCCCTCGGCCACGGACCGTTCGTGGTGCTCGTCGACGACTCCGCGGCGTCGCATGCCCGGCAGTGAGGCAAGGGAGATGTTGCGGTTGATGTTGTCGACGAGGTTGAGGCCGTAGCGTTTGCGGTCCTCCGTGACGTAGGCGAGTCCGGCATCGACGGCGGCGGGCACGGTGGCGGTCGAGACCGGGCGCCCGCTGACGCTCACCGTTCCGGCCTCGTACCGCCCGTAGGAGCGGCCGAACACGGACATCGCGAGTTCGGTGCGGCCGGCGCCCATCAGTCCGGCGACACCGACGATCTCGCCGCGGCGCACGGTCAGCGACACGTCGTCGACGACCTTGCGGTGGTGGTCGACCGGGTGCCGGACCGTCCAGCCGTCGACGGCCAGTGCCGTCCGCCTCTCCCCCTGGTAGGGGGTGCGGTCGGGGAAGCGGTGGCTGAGGTCCCGGCCGACCATGCCGCGGATGATCCGGTCCTCCGACAGCTGCGGCGCGTCGTCGGGTGTCTCGCGGACGGTGAGGGTCTCGATGGTCCGGCCGTCCCGCAGGATGGTCACCGAGTCGGCGATCGTGCGGATCTCGTTGAGCTTGTGGGAGATGACGATGGCGGCGATGCCCTGCCCGCGCAGCTCCAGGATCAGGTCGAGCAGCTTGGCGCTGTCCTCGTCGTTCAGCGCGGCCGTCGGCTCGTCGAGGATGAGCAGCTTCACCTCCTTCGACAACGCCTTGGCGATCTCGACGAGTTGCTGCTTGCCCACGCCGATGTCGGCGACCGGCGTCTGCGGCCTGTCGCGCAACCCGACCTGGCGCATCAGGGTGCTCGCTTCCAGCAGGGTCCGGTTCCAGTCGACGACGCCGCGCGCCGAGGTCCGTTCGTTGCCGAGAAAGATGTTCTCCGCGATGGACAGGTGCGGGACGAGCGCCAGTTCCTGGTGGATGATCACGATGCCGTGGCTCTCGCTGGCCCGGATGTCCCGGAACGCGACCGGTTCACCCTCGAAGCGGATCTCCCCTTCGTAACTGCCGTGCGGGTGCACGCCGCTGAGGACCTTCATCAGCGTCGACTTGCCGGCGCCGTTCTCCCCGCAGATGGCGTGCACCTCGCCGGGGCGCACGGTCAGGTCCACCTCGGAGAGCGCCCGCACGCCGGGAAAGGTCTTGGTGATCTTGTGCATCTGCAGGACCGGCTGCGTCATGTGAGCTGCTCCTCGGTGAAGTAGCCCTCTTCGACGAGGAGGTCGGTGTTCTCGGCGTCGATGCTCACCGGGTCCAGCAGGAAGGCCGGCACGGTCTTGCTGCCGTTGTCGTAGTCGGTGGTGTTGTTGACCTCCGGCTTGCGGCCGTTGAGCACGGCGTCGCCCATGCGGACGGCCTGTTCGGCGAGTTTGCGGGTGTCCTTGAAGACGGTCTGGGTCTGCTCGCCGCGGATGATCGACTTCACCGAGGCCAGCTCCGCGTCCTGCCCGGTCACCACCGGGAGCGGCCGGCTCTCGGTGCCGTAACCGGCGCTCTTGAGTGCGGAGATGATGCCGAGCGAGATGCCGTCGTAGGGCGACAGGACCGCGTGCAGGCGCTTCGACCCGTAGCTCTTGCTGATCAGGTCGTCCATGCGCTTCTGCGCGGTGCCGCCGTCCCAGCGCAGCGTGGTGGCCTGGTTCATCTCCGTCTGCCCGCTGCGCACGGCGAGCCGGCCGCTGTCCAGGTAGGGCTTCAGCACCTTGATCGCGCCGGTCCAGAAGTAGCGGGTGTTGTTGTCGTCCGGCGAACCCGCGAACAGCTCGATGTTGTACGTGCGGCCCTTGTCGTCGGGCTCGCCCAGTTTCAGCTTGTCGACGATGTACTGGCCCTGCAGCCGGCCGACGCGCTCGTTGTCGAACGAGGCGTAGTAGTCGACGCTCTCGGTGCCCATGATGAGCCGGTCGTAGGCGATGACGGGGATGCCCGCGTCCTGCGCCCGCCGGAGCACGTCGGTGAGGGCGGAGCCGTCGATGGCGGCGACGACCAGCAGGCGGTGCCCCTTGGTGATCATGTTCTCCAGCTGCGCGACCTGGTTCTCCACCTTGTCGTCGCCGTACTGGAGGTCGGTGCGGTACCCGGCCTTCTTGAACTGCTCGGCCATGTTGCGGCCGTCCGCTATCCAGCGTTCGGAGGACTTGGTCGGCATGGCCAGGCCGACGGTGCCGGTGCGGCCTTGCTCGGGCTGGTAGCGGCTGCCGCCGCGGGCCTCCTGGCCGCAGCCGGCGAGCGTGACGCTGAGCAGCGCCGCAAGGGCGAGCGCGGCGGACGGGATGCGGATGCGCATGGTCAGTCCTCCTCCGGAACGGGGAAACGGCTCAGTTCACCGGGCAGGCGGGCGCCGGGCGGGGACATGCCGCCGTCCGCCCCGTGCCGCTTGAGCAGGTCGAGCACCAGGCGGCCGCGCCGGACCCGTTCGCGGGCGGTGGCCAGCGCGTGGTCGCGCAGGTGGGCGCCGTAGGGGTAGATGCCTGCGCAGTTGCTCAGCCCGAACTTGAGGTAGAGGGGAGCGCCCCGGCGGATCAGTTCGGCCGCCTCGTACATGCGGACGTAGCCGCCGAGGTCGTCCGGCGCCTCGATGTACATGTCCATCGGGGCGGCGCTGACCCGGCGGATCTCGGTGAGGTGGTCCAGGGTCAGGTCGGACGGCACGTTGAGGGAGTCGGCGCCGAGCCGTTCGTACACCGCGTAGGACGCCGGGTTGACCGGGCCGGTGAGGGCGGAGAGCTTGAGTGTGGTGTCGGCCGGCAGCACGCCGGCGGCACGCAGCCGGTGCAGCGACCACAGCACGCCCTCGTCGGCGACCAGCAGGCAGCGCACCCCCAACTCCGTGGCCCGTACGGCGTCCTCGACGCAGCCGGCGAAGGCGTTGTGGCCGCGTGCCCGGAGCCCGGCGCCGCCGGAGTCGGTGCGGGTGGAGCCGCCGATGTCCCAGGTGCCGCGGGGGCCGGTGAAGAGGCAGAGTTCCACGTTCCGGTCGGCGCAGGCCGCCACCATCTCGGTGATCTCGGTGTCGGTGAGCATCCACACGCCGCTGCCCTGGCTCACGCGATGCACGGGCAGATCGAGGCGTGCGCTCTCCGCCAGCACGGTGGCGAGGGCCTCGGGGCCCTCGACCGAGGGGATCTCGGTTCGCCAGGTGCCGCCGTCGGGAAAGGTGTGCGGTGACGCGTCGGCCGGGCGGGTGGGCGCGGGGGCATGGCCGAGGTGGGCGAGGACGTCGCCGGCGGGTCGGCGAGGAGTTGGGGGGGCGGTCACGGGACTCCCGGGTTCGAGCTGTCGGACGGTGGGCGACGAGCGGTCGGCGGCGGGCC
>NZ_BAAHCA010000207.1:0-6588 GCF_054776295.1 Streptomyces sparsus | reverse complement strand
TCCAGTGCCGCTGGCGCGCCCGCGCGGTGTGGCCCATGGCCCGTGGCGGTTCGGTCGGTAGTCGTCCGTCCGGTCGGGGCCCACAGCGACGGGGGAGCGGTGCCCGGCCGAGGGTCGGCGGCTTCACGGCGGGGCCGTGTCCCCTCACCCGTTCGGTGGTGCGGACGGGTGAGCGGCGCGTGTCGTGCGAAGTCCACTCGACTGGCGGCGCCCCGCGCGTCGACTCGGGCGGAGCGTTCGACGCCGCAGGCGCGAGCTGCGGAATGGCAGGACGGGGGTCGGCCGGGACCAGGCGTCGCCAGCATCCGACGCCGGACGCGCCGGGTGGGCGGCTGCCACGGATCGGCTACGAGGCCGGGACGCGCGCCCGATCAGCCGGTGCGGACCTGCACCGCGCCGGAGAGACGGTCGTGCAGGCCCCGGGAGTCCCGGTCCCAGACCAGCGCCGGCAGCGCGAGCACCAGCAGCACGGTGCGCACCAGCACCCGGGGGACGCTGAGCCGCCCACCGGTGACCGAGACCACTCGCAGTCCCATCAGCCGCTTGCCGGGCGTGAACCCGAGCGTGCCGACCGTCAGGAACACCAGCACGCCGAAGACGAGCAGCGCCCAGTTGCCGGCGCTCTGCATGCTGCCGTCCGACAACAGCGCGCGGGCGATGAGCACGCAGAGCACCCAGTCCACGAGAATCGCGACGACCCGTCGTCCCAGCGGCGCGATCGAACCCGGCCCCTCCTCCGGAAGGCCCAGCCGCTCGCCCCGATAGCCGAACTCGGCGCCCATGCTCTCGGCCGTCGCGCGGGGGCCGGAGAGCCACGATCCGATTGCCTGCCTGTTGTCCACCCGTCAACGGTATCGCGTGCCGCGCAGCGGTCGACGGCGGCCGACGGGGACCGCACGCAGTGGGACGGCGCCCCGCCCGGGTGGAACACGTCACTGCACGTCGTGGCCGGTTAACATCAGCGAAACAATTGGGTCATGCTCGAGAAATCCCCCATGCCTAGGGTCGAGCCAGCGGACCACCGCACTGGGCTGCGATCTTGAGATGCAATCCCGTCCCCTCGCGGCGGGACTAGGAGGACTTGGATGTTCCAGAACGCCGACGAGGCCAAGAAATTCATCTCGGACAACGACGTGCAGTTCGTCGATGTCCGTTTCTGTGACCTGCCGGGCATCATGCAGCACTTCACGGTGCCGGCCGCGACGTTCGACCCGACCGAGAACCTGATGTTCGACGGCTCGTCGATCCGCGGCTTCCAGGCCATCCACGAGTCCGACATGGCACTCGTCCCGGACCTGAGCACGGCCCGGATGGACGCGTTCCGCCGTGACAAGACCCTCAACATCAACTTCTTCATCCACGACCCGATCACCGGCGAGCAGTACAGCCGTGACCCGCGGAACGTGGCCAAGAAGGCCGAGGCGTACCTCGCCTCCTCCGGTATCGCCGACACCGCGTTCTTCGGCCCCGAGGCCGAGTTCTACGTGTTCGACGACGTCCGTTTCGAGACCAAGGCGAACGCCGGCTACTACCACATCGACTCCGTGGCGGGCGCCTGGAACACCGGCGCCATCGAGGACGGCGGCAACCGCGGCTACAAGGTCCGCTACAAGGGCGGCTACTTCCCCGCCCCGCCGGTCGACCACTTCGCCGACCTGCGCGCCGAGATCAGCCTGGAGCTGGCCAAGTCCGGCCTCGAGGTCGAGCGCCAGCACCACGAGGTGGGCACCGCCGGCCAGGCGGAGATCAACTACAAGTTCAACACGCTGCTGGCCGCGGCCGACGACCTGATGCTCTTCAAGTACATCGTGAAGAACGTCGCCTGGCGCAACGGCAAGACCGCCACATTCATGCCCAAGCCGATCTTCGGTGACAACGGCTCCGGCATGCACGTCCACCAGTCCCTGTGGACCGGCGGCTCCCCGCTCTTCTACGACGAGCAGGGCTACGCCGGCCTCTCCGACATGGCGCGCTACTACATCGGCGGCATCCTCAAGCACGCGCCGTCGCTGCTGGCCTTCACCAACCCGACGGTGAACTCCTACCACCGCCTGGTGCCCGGCTTCGAGGCCCCGGTGAACCTGGTCTACTCCCAGCGGAACCGTTCCGCCGCGATCCGCATCCCGATCACCGGCGCGAACCCGAAGGCGAAGCGCATCGAGTTCCGCGCGCCGGACCCGTCCTCCAACCCCTACCTCGCGTTCTCCGCGCTGCTGATGGCGGGCCTGGACGGCATCAAGAACAAGATCGAGCCGGCCGAGCCGGTCGACAAGGACCTCTACGAGCTGGCCCCCGAGGAGCACGCGAGCGTCGCTCAGGTGCCCACCTCGCTGCCCGCCGTGCTCGAAGCACTCGAGGCGGACAACGAGTACCTCCAGGCCGGCGGTGTCTTCACCTCCGACCTGATCGAGACCTGGATCGACTACAAGCGCACCAGCGAGATCGCCCCCATGCAGCTCCGCCCCCACCCCCACGAGTTCGAGCTGTACTTCGACATCTGAGGTCACCACAGGTCAGAGCGGCTTTCCGTTCTCCTGGGCCGTCTGTGGGCCGTCGGCCGTGTTCTTCCGTCCTCGGAGGGCACGGCCGACGGCTTTTGTCGTGCGCGGATAGCGGTAGCGACGGAGCCGTTGACGCGAAACGATGCGTGGGTGACCAACGAAGATGACGTCGAAGTCTCCGACGGCGTAGCCCACCTGGGCACCTTTATGGAAGCTGCTTCGGCATGGCGCGAGGTGAACTGGTTCGAGCGCTCCATGGCGTTGCTGCACTACGGTGCCTCTTCGATCGAGCGTTTCCCGCTTGAAGAGACCTTCGCGAATGATCCAGTGCTGTGACCGCGTAGATCCGCCGGTCCGTATGCCTTACAGGTTGTTCGCATAGAAGCTGACGAGTCGTTCGACGGCAGCGTCGACGTATTCGGGTTCGTCGTACATCTCGTAGTGGCCGGCGCCGTCGATCACCATGAGGTCGACGGGGTTGGGGGCCAGCTTCCACAGCTGCATGCCGGTGTCGTAGGAGCCGGTGTTGCCGAGGCGTCCGGCGAGGATGACCTGGAGTGGCTGGGTCATGAGCCGATCGGCCAGGTGGAACGCGTCGTAGCCCAGCAGGAGCGAGTCGCTGCGCAGGAGGCGCCGGTTCGTGGAGTGTTCGTTACCGCCGCGCTCGGTGCGGTAGTAGGTGACGGCCTGAGTGGTGTCGATGTCGGTCAGGCCCGCTGCCGTGGCGTCCTCGAGGGTGTCGGGCAGCCAGTTCACGCGGGTCGTCTCGCCGGAGCGGGCCTCTTCGGTGCGTGCGTTCGCGAGGGCGTCGAGTGCTGCGGCCGGACCGTCGGGCTGGAAGCTGCGGAATGAGGCGCCGATGTTGACGGGGACGACCGTGCCGACCGCGTTGATGCGGTGGTCCGTGCGGGCGGTGTGCACGGCGTAGCCTCCACCGGCGCAGATGCCGAGGACGCCGATGCGCTGCGGGTCGACGCCGGGGGTCGTGGTGAGCACGTCGATGGCGTAGGAGATGTCCTCACCTCGGCGGTAGGGGTCTTCGAGGTCGCGGGGCTCGCCCTCGCTCTGGCCCTGATGCGCGGGGTCGAGGACGAGCGCCGCGATGCCGCGGGCGGCGAGACGGGAGGCGTAGTCGGCGCCGATCTGCTCCTTCACGCTGCTGCCTGGGGTGGAGAGCACCACGGCGCGCAGCGGTGCGCTGCTGTCGGCGTTGTCGGGGAGGTGGAGGTCCGCGGCGAGGTTGATGGGACCGCGCGGGATCGTGAGGTGCTGAAGCATGCCTGGCTTCCTTCGTGAGATCGTTGTTCCATAGGAGTCCAGTACAAAACAATATTTTGTACGATCTGAAACTAATACGAAACTGTATCACCTGGATGGAGGGTCGATGTCAGTCGACGGGGCGCAGCTGTGGACGCTGAACCAGCGACTGCTGGGTGTGGTGATGGATGCCTGCACGGGGGAGCTGGCCGAGCTCGGGTTGGAGACGAAGGAGTTCTTCGTCCTGGCCGAGGTGGAGGCATCGCCGTACCCGGCTGAGATCGCGACTGCGCTGCTGCTGCCCAAGGCGAGCGTGACGGTCTACGTTCGCAACCTCGTCGCCAAGGGCTTCGTCCGCCGCGAGATCGACGAGGCGGACTTGCGGCGTCATCGGCTCGTACTGACCGCTGAGGGCACGCAAGCACGCGATCGAGCACTTGCAGCTCTCGCGGCGGAGTACGACCGCAGGTTGGCGAGGGTCACCCCCCAGGACCGCGTTGAGCTGCAACGCATCCTCAAAGCGATGCTCGACTCGCCCGCGTCAGGCCGTATGGGCGAGTGATTCGTCTGTCCGGTGCTCTGCTGCACGTTCGGGCCGCGACCGCATGGATTCGTCAGATCGTTCAGGTCGCGACGGCAAGGGACGTCCGCCCCGGTGGATGCCCGTCTCGCTTCGGACGCGGGCACGCTCGCGACGCTGCGCCGCGAGGGGGTTGCATACCGTGTCAGGAGGCGCAGCGGCCTGAAGCGATGATCTCCGGGATGGCGCCGTTGCCCTGGTAGAGGGCGATGGACCAGCGGGTGTAGGGCCAGTCGGGATTGTCCCTCCGCTCGTCCAGCAGGCCGGTGCAGAGGGCCTTGGAGACGACCTGCTGGAAGTGGGCGCGCTGGGCCCGGCCCAGGAGGGCGCCGTCGCCGTCGTAGGCCCACACGTATGCGGCCTTCTCGACCGGATCGAACCCGAGACGGAGGCTCTCGCCCCCGGTGAGATGCTCCAGCCCGTACCCCTCCGCGACTCTGGCGGTCCACGACGCGGTGGCCGACCTGGCGGTGGTGTCTGCGACACGGATCTCCGTCCGGTCGGTGCTGGGGTGCCCAGCGGTCGCCAGACCGGCCTCGTCACCGTGCCACTGCCCGGCGATCTCGTGGTGACAGCTCGCTGCGGCCTGCCCGTAACCGAGAATCGTGGGATCGAGTTGACCGTCGAAGTCCTTCCAGTGGATCTGGTACCGGCCGTACGGCCAGGTGTGGGGACTGTTCCGGAGCCGGTGGGAGAGGGCCGTGCAGGCGGCCATGTCGGCGGCTCGGCGGAAGACCTCCTTGTAGTCGTCGGTCAGTGTGGGGACGGGACCGCCGGTCACCATCACCGTCTGCGCCTGCTCGTTGAACGTCACGGTGGGTCGCATGAAGTCCATGTCCTTCGTCCCGAGAATCGCGCGTGTGTCGCTTCCGATCGTCGTCTCGGAGCTCCGTTCGTCCTCGCTCCCGGCGTTCGTGCTTGCCCGCCACTCGTCGGGGTGCGGCTGCGACTCGTCTGCGGCTCGCGTGTAGGCCGGGCCGGGCACCTCCGGGGGAGACGTGTCCGTTCGCGCTTGGCCCGGGTCTGCGGACGGGGTGCCGGGAGGGCCAGCCGGTGCGGTCGGGCCCACCTGCTGGGCAGAGCTGCCGGGTGATACGGCGGCGACATCGCGGGCCCCGACGCTGCGGCTGCTGCCGGGTACGGAGAGGGCGATGCCCGCCACCGCGCCGATCACCGCCGCGGTGCCGAGAGTGGAGAGGACGGTCCGGCTGCGGGAGGGCGAAGGCGGAGTGCCCCAGGAGGGATCGGCCAGGGCGGGCATGTCCCATGCGGACTCGAGGAGATGTCCGACCAAGGTCGGCTCGGGCTCCGCCGTTTCGCTCAGGACCTGCGTGGTCTGCGAGGAGAGCAGCCGCACGCACTCGTCCGCTGCGGCGTGGGCGGACATCCGCTCGGCGGCGTCCTTCGCGAGGGCCCGCCGGACGGTCCGGCGAAGATCCTCGGGCACACCGTCGAGGTCCGGCTCACCCGAGAGCACACGGAAGGCCACCACGTCCGGCGCTCCGGCGCCGAACGGCAGACGTCCCGTCGCTGCGTGGGCGACGAGCGCGCCCCAGGCGAACATGTCGCTCTCGGGAGTGGTGGCACCCGTGCGGTACTGCTCGGGACTGATCCAGCCGGGAGTGCCGGTCATGACACCGGTGCGGGTCACGCTGGTACCGCCGGCCGCGTGCGCGATGCCGAAGTCGAGCACCCGGGGGCCGGCGGGAGCGAGGATCACGTTCTGCGGCTTCACGTCCCGGTGAATCACACCTGCCCGGTGGATGGCGGCGAGCGCCTGGGCCGTGCCGGCCGCGAACGCGTACAGGGTCCCGCCGCTGAGCGGCCCCCTGTCGGCGAGGTGCTGGTTCAGGGTGGGGCCCGGGGCGTAGACGGTGGCCAGCCACGGGGTGTCGGCCTCCGGGTCGGCTGCCAGCAGCGGCAGCAGACACGGGCCCTGGACCCGGGAGGAGAGTTGCACCTCACGACGGAACCTCGCCCGGAACTCGGGGTCCTCGGCCTGCGCGGAGTGGACGACCTTCACCGCCGCCCGCGCACCCGCGGGGTCCACTCCGGCGTGGACGGTGCCCATGCCGCCCGAGCCCAGCAGGCCGATGATCCGGTACGGGCCGATCCGGACCGGATCACCCGGGCGGGCGGGTCGGACGGGGAGGCCGGAGCGGTTGGTTCTCACGGGCGGCTTCTTTCTCACCGCGCGTGCGGTGGCCGGGCGTGCCGCTGCCCGTTCCGGGCCGTCGCGGGCCGCGGCCG
>NZ_BAAHCA010000206.1:0-6620 GCF_054776295.1 Streptomyces sparsus | reverse complement strand
CGACGCAGGGCTGGGCGGCGGCCCGTGCCTGGCCGGAGGACGTCGTGCACGGCCTGTGCTCGGTGCTGCGCAGCCGGGGCCGCACGCTGGGTGTGGTGACCTTCCTGCGGGCCGCCGGCCGTCGGCCCTTCGACCGGGCCGACGCGGTGTACGCGGAGGACGTGGCGGTGCGGGTGGCCGCGGCCGTGGACCTCGCGGACTCCCTGGAGGTGCCGCGGTAGCGGTGGTGGCGGCGGGCGCCCGGCCGGTTCCGGGCGGGCCGGTCAGCGGCGGTAGAAGATCCGGTCGGCGTACTCGGTCATCACGTGGTCGTTCCACTCGTGGCCGCCGTCGACGTTGCCGGAGCGCAGCAGCGGCGGCTCGATGCCCCGGGAGGCCAGCTCGCCGGCGGCGGTCGCGAGGACGGCCTGCATCAGGGCGCTGGTCACCACCGTGGAGGCGGGCGCGAAGGGCGCCGCGATGCCGGGCACGGACAGCGTGGCGTCGCCGACCGGGACGCAGCTGTCGATCACCACGTCACCGTGGTCCTTGAGAAAGGTGCCGGAGGCGTGCCGGGAGGAGGTGCGGGCCGCGTACTCGACCGAGGTCACGGCGACGACCTTCAGCCCCAGCGCCCGGGCGTTCATCGCCATCTCCACCGGCAGCGGGTTGCGTCCGGAGAGCGAGATGATCACCAGCGCGTCGCCGGCGCGGGCCGGGCTGGTGTCGAGCACCGCGGCGGCCAGCCCGTCGACGCGCTCCAGCGCACTGCCCAGCGTGGCCGGCACGACGTCCACCCCGACGACGCCCGGCACGCTCAGCAGGTTGACGACGGCGAGCCCGCCGGCCCGGTAGACGACGTCCTGGGCGGCCAGCGAGGAGTGGCCGGCGCCGAACGCGAACAGCCGGCCGCCGTCGGCGACGGTCTCGGCGAGCAGGACGCCGGCGGCCCGGACGGATTCGGCGGTGGTGGTCCTGGCCTTCTCCAGCAGGCTGATGGCGCTGTCGAAGAACTGGTCGGCAAGCTCACTCTCGGTCATTGCGCACACGTTAGAGGTCTGGACCAGACCCTTCAATAGGCCCGCACGACCGGCCTCGGGGCCCCGCGACACCCGAACACGCGGACCGCGGCGCAGGGCACGGCACGGGCCGCGGCGGGGCGGCCGGGCTCGGGCGGGGACGGTTGTCCGCGCGATGCGTCAGAATTGAGCCAGGGCCACCGCACGAACTGACGAGGGGCACGAATGTCCGGACTCATCGACACCACGGAGATGTATCTCCGCACCATTCTGGAGCTGGAGGAGGAAGGCGTCGTCCCCATGCGTGCCCGCATCGCCGAGCGTCTGGACCAGAGCGGTCCGACGGTCAGCCAGACCGTCGCCCGCATGGCCCGCGACGGACTCGTGACGGTCGCGGGGGACCGCCATCTGGAACTGACGGGCGAGGGGCGCACCCTCGCGACGCGCGTGATGCGCAAGCACCGGCTGGCCGAGTGCCTGCTGGTCGACGTGATCGGACTGGAGTGGGAACAGGTGCACGCGGAGGCGTGCCGCTGGGAACACGTGATGAGCGAGGCCGTGGAGCGGCGGGTGCTGGAGCTGCTGCGGCACCCCACCGAGTCGCCGTACGGCAACCCGATCCCGGGGCTGGAGGAGCTGGGGGAGAAGGGCGAGCCCGACCGTTTCCTCGACGAGGCGATGGTCAGCCTCGGTGAGCTGTCGCCCGGCCCGGACGGCAAGACGGTCGTGGTGCGCCGGATCGGTGAGCCGATCCAGACGGACGCCCAGCTGATGTACACGCTGCGCCGGGCCGGGGTGCAGCCGGGCTCGGTGGTGACGGTCACTCCGGGTGCCGACGGCAACCTGCACGTGGGCAGCGGAGGCGAGGCGGCGGAGCTGACGGAGGAGGTCGCCAGCCACGTCTTCGTGGCCAAGCGCTGAAGCGGCCGATCACCGGAGCGGGCACACGCCGACGGAACGGACCGGTCGACCTGCGTCGGCCGGTCCGACGTCGGTCCGAGGCCGTTCGACGTACGTGCCAGGCCGTTCGACGTACGTGCGCGGCTGGACCGGCGTACGTACGCGGTCGGTCCGAAGCCGGTGCCACGTTCGTGCGCGGGCTGGTCGGGACCGGTCGGTGAGGTGGCCGCACCGGGACGACCGGGCGGCGCGACCGCCGGGTGCGGGCGGCCGAGCGCTGAAACGGAGTCAACGGTTCATCCCTTGGCCCTAGTTCTCCGGAAGGAGGACGCCGGGGCACCGCTCGTGCGACGCTGTCGCTGACGCATATGCGGGACGGAAGGGAAGCCGTCTTATGTACCGGTCCTTGAGCAGGGGCCCCGGTGCTGCGAGCAGCCGGGGCCCTGCTTTTCCGCGCCCCCCGTCGATCACGGCCCGAGGCCCCGAGCTCCCCGGGCCGCTTCTCCCGGGCACCCGCGCCGCCGCGGCGTCGTGGAGTGCCCGTCCCCCGATCACTACGTCCCCCGGCCGAAGACGGCCAACCGTGCACGGGCATCACTCGATCGGGGGGTGTTGCCGCGTCGACAGCGCTTCTCGAACGAGCATTCGATAGCGTGTTGGGTGTCGGAGTGGGTGCAGCGGGCAGGAGGGGGTTGGGGGTGCCAAGGCGAATGGTGCGGCGCATCGATGTCACCGGCAGGGACGGAGTACGGCTGGCGGCCTGGGAGTTCACCGATCCTCCCGAGGAGAAGCCCGATTCGGGCCGCCGCACGGTCGAGCAGTCGGCGGAACGCCCGCGCGGTGGCGTGCTGTTACTGCACGGCCTGATGGGTCGTGCCTCGCACTGGGCCACCACGGCCCGCTGGCTGTCCGGCAGTTACCGCGCCGTCTGCCTGGACCAGCGCGGCCACGGACGCAGCGACAAACCCTCCGAGGGGCCCTTCGACCGGGAGGCGTTCGTCGCCGACGCCGAGGCGGCCGTCGAGCAGCTGGATCTCGGTCCGGTCCACCTCATCGGCCATTCCATGGGAGCGCTCACCGCCTGGCAGCTCGCGGCGAAGCGGCCCGACCTCGTGCAGTCCCTCGTCATCTGCGACATGCGGGCCTCGCCGCTCGGCGAGCAGTCGCAGCGCGAGTGGGAGGAGTGGTACCAGCGCTGGCCGCTGCCCTTCGCGACGCTCGCCGACGTGCGGCGCTGGTTCAGCGAGGAGGATCCGACGCTGGAACGCCCCAACCCGTCCCGCGGTGACTTCTACGCCGAGGTCATGGCCGAACGCTCCGACGGCTGGCGGCCGGTCTTCTCCCGCCGGCAGATGCTGCTGGCCCGGGAGACCTGGGTCTACGACGCCCACTGGGAGGAGCTGGCCCAGGTCCGCTGCCCCGCGCTGGTGGTGCGCGGCGTGGACGGCGAGCTGGGCCGGGCGGAGGCGCAGGAGATGGTCCGCGTACTGCCGCGCGGCAGCTACGCGGAGGTCGCGGACGCCGGCCACTTCGTGCACTACGACCAGCCGGACGGCTGGCGGGTGGCCGTCGAGCCCTTCCTCCGGCGCACCACGGCCGCCGGCGGGCCCGACGGTGTCACCCCTTGCTGACGGCGGCGAGGATCTCCGGCAGCCGGTCGACGATGCGCGGCGCGGCGATCCGCAGGCCGGGCACGGCCGCGAGCAGCCCGTAGCCGGTGCCCAGCGGCAGCAGCGGCGACAGCAGGCCGTCCCGGCCGTCCAGGTGCAACCAGATGGTCAGCGCCAGCAGCGGCAGGCACACGAGCACGCCGGCCAGCAGGCCGACCAGCAGGCTCGTGTACGCGACCGCGCCCTGGCCGGGCACCACGTTCTTGTAACCGCTGTCCTGGGGGATGGAGTAGGGGAACCACGCGGAGGCGACGGCGCCGCCCCCGACGAGCACCCCGGCCAGCGCCAGGGCGAGCCCCAGCGCCGTCGGCAGCTCACGCCACTGGCCGAAGACGGCCGCGGAGGCCACCACGACCACGGTGGTGAACGGCACCACCACCACGGTCAGCGCCAGTGCCCTGGCCCGCAGCTCCAGGTAGGCGTCGCGCCGCGTCGAGATGGTGCCCGCGACGAGCCAGAACGCGGACGAGTCCTGGCCGAACTGGTTGTACATCAGCAGCCCCAGCAGCCCCGCCACCCAACACGCGTTGTAGACCGAGCCGTTGCCCTGCACGGCCGTCACGAACGGCAGCAGCAGCCCGATGCCCAGCGACGTCGCCCAGGACGCCTTGGTCCGCGGGTCCCGCCACGCGTACCGCAGTGAGCGCAGCATCGCGACGCCGGTCCGTCCGGCCGGCAGCAGGGCGCCCAGCCGGCCGCCGGACACGTTCCGGTCCGCTTCCGGGGCGGCCTGCAGGGTGGAGGAGTCCGGCGCCGTCATCATCGTCGTGAGGCTGCCGTGCCACCACCACAGCAGCGCCAGCAGCAGCCCCGCCGTTCCGGCCAGCTGGAGCACCGCCACCCCGTACGAGCCGTCCCCGGCCTCCTGTACGGCCGCGACCGCGGAAGCGGGCGGCAGCCAGCGCAGCACGTCCGCGTAGGGCCGCAGCACCGCCAAGCCGCCGCCCTGCCCGAGCTGCTGCGCGGCCAGGTTGACGACCTGGATGCCCACCGCCAGGAACAGCCCGCTCAGCAGGGCCAGATCGCGGCCCTTGCGGCTGCTCAGCAGCCGGGCGTTGGCCGTGGCCACCGCCCGGGAGAGCGCCACGCACACCAGCACCACCAGCGGTACCGCGACCACCGCGGCCACCAGCGCGGCCCACCCGTGGGCGACGGACGCCACCGTCCCGGTGGCCAGCACCAGGGTGAACAGCGGCCCGAAGCCGATCAGGCCGGACACCAGCAACGCGGTCAGCAGCGGCCGCGGACGCAGCGGCAGCATGGCCAGCCTGCCGGGGTCGAGCGTCTCGTCGCCACCGCCGGCGAACAGCGGCATCACCGCCCAGCCCAGGGTCAGCAGGGTGACCAGCACGACACCCAGCGCGGCGGTGTCGGGCCGGCCGCGCAGCGCGAGCAGTCCTAGCAGCATCAGCGCGGCGAAGAGCAGCACGAGCACGCCGCTGAGCACGAAGAGCACCGTGCGGCCGGAGGACTGCCGCAGCCCGTTGCGCAGCAGCGACCACTTGAGCCGGACGAAGACCCGCACCACCGGCGGCCGGGCGCTCACCGCCGGTGTGGAACCGGTGCCGAACCGGCGCGGCTGGCCCGGCTGGGCCACGGCGCTCACCGCGCACCGCCGAGCCAGTCCAGGTCCTGGCCGGTGCCCGCGCCGTGCGCGCCCACCAGCTCCAGGAACGCCTCCTGGAGCGAGGCCGCCTCACCGCGTACCTCGGCGAGCGGGCCGTGCGCCCGGATCCGGCCGGCGGACATCACCGCCACCCAGTCGCAGAGCGACTCGACGAGTTCCATGACGTGGCTGGAGAAGACCACCGTCGCCCCCGAACGGGTGTACCGCTCCAGGACGCCGCGGATGATCTGCGCGGACACCGGGTCGACGCCCTCGAAGGGCTCGTCGAGGAACAGCACCGAGGGATTGTGCAGCAGCGCGGTCGCCAGGCCGATCTTCTTGCGCATGCCGGTGGAGTAGTCGACGACCAGCTTGTGCTGGGAGCCGCCCAGGTCCAGAACGTCCAGCAGCTGCCCGGCCCGGCGGTCCACCTCGTCCGCGGCCAGTCCGCGGAGCTGGCCGCTGTAGGTGAGCAGTTCGCGCCCGGTCAGGCGCTCGAAGAGGCGCAGCCCTTCGGGCAGCACGCCGATGGTGGACTTGACCCGCACCGGGTCCCGCCACACGTCGTGGCCCGCGACGTGGACGGTGCCCGCGTCCGGCCGCAGCAGACCGGTGACCATGGAGAGGGTCGTCGTCTTGCCCGCGCCGTTCGGGCCGACGAGTCCGACGAACCGTCCGGCGGGCAGTTCCAGGTCCACCCCCGCGACCGCCGCCTGCTCACCGAACCGCTTCCACAGCCCCTCGATCCGTACCGCGGGGGCCTGTCCGCCGTCTTCCGTGTCCGCTGTCACCGCTACCGCTCCTCCGCTCGCCGACCAGGGCCGCTCCCCGCAGGGCAGGTTCGGCACCCCCGTCCGGGCGACACGATACGGGCCGCGGGCGGGGGCGTGCGAAGGGTGTCGCGGTCGGGGAAACGAAGGGCGGGTCGGGGGAGGGCGGGTCGGTGGCGGACGGGTCGGTGGCGGACGGGTCAGTGGCCGCGGGTCGCCGCCGCCTCCCGGCCGCAGGCGTAGGCCAGCTGCGGCAGCAGCTCCTCCGCGTCCGGCAGCCAGCGGTTCGCCGCGGTGGGCTGCCGGGCCCACTGCACGGAACCGCGCAGCCCGACCCGAGTGGGCGGAGCCGCCACCCAGCCGCCCTCGCCGTGGGTGCGGAGGTCGATGGCGTCCGGGGACCAGCCCTGCTTCCTGACCAGTCCGGGCACCTTCACCGAGGCCCCGGGCAGCACGAAGAAGATCATCCGGCCGTAGGGCGTGCAGGTGACCGGGCCGAGCGGCAGGCCCATGCGCTCCATCCGGGCCAGGGCCAGGCAACCGGCCACGTCCGGAACGTCGATGGCGTCGAAGGTGCGGCCGGTCGGCAGCAGCACCGAGGCGGCCGGCTGCTCCTGCCACATCCGGCGGGCCGCGGTACCGCTGCCGGTGGCCAGCGCCGGCCAGCCCGCGTCCG
>NZ_BAAHCA010000205.1:0-6621 GCF_054776295.1 Streptomyces sparsus | reverse complement strand
CGGCGGACCCCCGGCGGTCGGGCCGGGGGTCCGCTGCGTGCTGCGGTGGGCCCGGCTCCCGCGAGGGGGCCGGGCGGCTCAGTCGTGCGGGGGGATCAGATCTTGACGCCCTTGGAGCGCAGGTAGGACACCGGGTTGACGTCCGAGCCGTACTGCGGCGAGGTACGGGCCTCGAAGTGCAGGTGCGGGCCGGTGGAGTTGCCGGTGGAGCCGACCTTGCCGATCGACTGGCCGGAAGTGACCGCCTGGCCGATCCGGACGTCCATCGCGGACAGGTGGCCGTACTGGGTGAAGCCGCCGTCGCTGTGCCGGACGACGACGTTGTTGCCGTAGGCGCCGCCCCAGCCGGCCTCCACGACCGTGCCGGCGCCGACCGAGCGGACCGGCGTACCGGAGGCCGCCGCGAAGTCCACGCCGCTGTGGCTGCCGGAGGACCACATGGCCCCACCGGAGCGGTACTGGGTGGTGACGGGGGCGTTCACGGGGGCGACGAAGCCCTTGGGGTTGGCGCGCGGCGCGGACCTGGCCGCGCTGGCCTGCTGGGCGCGGCTCTCCTTGGCGCGCTCCTCGGCCTTGCGCTTGGCCTCGTCCGCCTTGCGCTTCGCCTCGTCGGCCTTGCGCTTGGCCTCGTCGGCCTTGCGCTTGTCGTCCGCGGCCTTGCGGGCCTCGGCGGCCTTGGCCTCGGCGGCGGTCTTCTGGGAGGTCGCCTGCGCCTCGACGTGCTCGGCGACGGTGGTGCCGAGGGCGACGGCCCGCAGCAGGCCGGCGTCGTGGGTGGTGACGGCCGCGCCGGCCGGGCTGACGAGGGCGCTGGTCATACCGGCGACGGTGAGGGCACCGGCTAGGCCGATGCGGAGGGTACGGCCCGGTCGTCCGGACGTCCCGGTGGCATGCTTGTTGAACGCCATGGCAGGCGTGCTCCTTTCCTTCCTTCACGCCTACCGGGTTAGCTGACGGGTTCGGAGCAGGAAGGTCTCCTACGGGCGCACAACGGCGGCCCGATTCACCCCAAGGACTTCTGTGGGTCCCCGGCTCCCTCGCGGGGACTCGGCGTTCGCCGTCCGTCGGCCGCGGGTGCGGTCGCTTCTGACGGGCAGCGGAACCGAAGCTAAACCGGACATCTGGCCGGTACCAAACAGATCTCGTGCTTTGTCGCCCATCCCACACCAAGACGGGGGGCATAAGCCCTCAATTCGGACATAAAGCAGCCCTTGGTTGCCGGAATCTGCAACCAAGGGCCGCCTGAACGGGCTGTGAGCTACTGCCCGGTGACCACCGTCACCTCACCGAGGCCCAACGCCCGCACCGGCTCCGCGATCTCGGCGGCGTCACCCACCAGAACGGTCACCAGCCGGTCGCGCGGGAAGGCGTTGACCGCGGCGGCGCTCGCCTCGACCGTGCCGGTCTCCGCCAGCAGGGCGTACAGCCGGCTCTGGTAGTCGTCCGGCAGGTGCTGCTCCACCTGGTCGGCGAGCGTGCCGGCGACCGCGGCGGCCGTCTCGTAGCGCAGCGGCGCCACACCGACCAGGTTCTGCACGGCCACGTCCCGCTCCTCGTCGGTCAGGCCGTCCGCGGCGAGGGTGCGCAGCACCTCCCACAGGTCGGCCAGCGCAGGACCGGTGACGTCGGTGGCGACCGAACCGCTGATGGCCGACAGCGCCGCGCCGGTGCCCTCCGGGCCCGAGCGCAGCACCTGGCCGAACGCCCGCACGCCGTAGGTGTAGCCCTTCTCCTCCCGCAGCACCTTGTCCAGCCGCGAGGTGAGCGTGCCGCCCAGGCAGTAGGTGCCGAGCACCTGAGCGGGCCAGACCCGGTCGTGCCGGTCCGCGCCGATGCGCCCGATCAGCAACTGGGTCTGCACCGAGCCCGGCCGGTCGACGATGACGACCCGTCCGCTGTCGTCGGCGGTGATCGGCGCCATCGGCAGCGGCTGGGCGTCAGCGCCCGTCCACTCCCCGAGAGTGCTGGTGAGCATCGCGTCGAGGTCGAGGCCGGCGAAGTCGCCGACCACCACCACCGTCGCGGTGGCCGGGCGCACATGGGCCTCGTAGAACGCCCGCACGGCGGCCGCGTCGATGCGCGCCACCGTCTCCTGGGTGCCCTGCCGCGGCCTCGACATCCGGGAGTCGGCCGGGAACAGCGCGCCGTACAGTGCGATCGCCGCACGGCGGGCCGGATTGGCCAGCTCGTGCGGGATCTCGTCCAGGCGGTTGGCGACCAGCCGCTCGATCTCGCTGTCCCGGAAGGCCGGTGCGCGCAGCGCGTCCGCGAGCAGCGCGAGTGCCCGCTCGAGCCGGGAGGCGGGAACCTCCAACGACACGCGCAGGCCCGGGTGGTCGGCGTGCGCGTCCAGCGTGGCGCCGGCCCGCTCCAGTTCGGCGGCGAACTCCTCCGCGCTGTGCTTGTCGGTGCCCTCGCTGAGCGCCCGCGCCATCACCGTGGCGACGCCGTCCAGTCCCGCGGGCTCCGCGTCGAGCGGCGCGACCAGGTTGACCTCGACCGCCACCACCTGCTGGCCGGGGCGGTCGCAGCGCAGCACGGTGAGCCCGTTGGGCAGCTCACCGCGCTCGGGGGCGGGGAAGTTCCAGGGCTTCGGCCGGCCGCCGGTCGGCTGCGGGTGGAAGTCCATCGTGGGGGTGGCGTCGCTCACTGCGCGGCCCCTCCTTCGTTCTTGTTGTCGGCGGCCTCGGCGGCGGTCCCGTCGGAGGAGTCGGACGCGTCGGCAGGTGCGGTGGGCTCGTAGACGAGGACCGCCCGGTTGTCGCGGCGCAGGCGTGCCGCCGCCACGTCCCTGATCTCCTCGGCGGTGACGTCCAGCACCCGGCGGACCGCGGTCAGCGCGAGCTGCGGGTCGCCGAACAGCACCGCGAACCGGCACAGTTCGTCGGCCCGACCGGCGACGGTGGCCAGCCGGTCGAGCCACTCACGCTCCAACTGGGCCTGTGCACGCTCCAGTTCATCGGGGCTGGGCCCCTCCGCCGCGAACCGTTCCAGCTCCTCGTCGATCGCCGCCTCGATGGCGGACACCTCCGCGTCGCCGGACGTCTTCACGTCCAGCCAGCCGAGCGAGGGGGCGCCGGCGAGCCGCAGCAGGCCGAAGCCGGCCGCCACCGCGAGCCGGTCGCGACGCACCAGGCGGTTGTAGAGGCGGGATGACTCCCCGCCGCCGAGCACCGTCAGCGCCAGGTCCGCGGCGTCGGACTCCCGCGTGCCGTCGTGCGGCAGCCGGTAGGCGGCCATCAGGGCCCGGGCCGGCACCTCCTCCTCGACGACCTCGCGCACCTCACGGCCGATGACGTCGGGCAGGCTGCCGTCCCGCGGCGGCTGCTTGCCGTCGTGGCCGGGAATCGAGCCGAAGTACTTCTCCGCCCACGCCAGCGTCTGCTCCGGGTCGATGTCGCCGACGACGGCGAGCACCGCGTTGTTCGGCGCGTAGTAGGTGCGGAAGAACGCCCGCGCGTCCTCCAGCGAGGCGGCGTCCAGGTCGGCCATCGAGCCGATCGGCGTGTGGTGGTAGGGGTGGCCCTCCGGGTAGGCCATCGCGGTGAGCTTCTCGAACGCGGTGCCGTAGGGCACGTTGTCGTAGCGCTGGCGGCGCTCGTTCTTCACCACGTCGCGCTGGTTCTCCATGGACTCCTCGTCCAGCGCGGCGAGCAGCGAGCCCATGCGGTCCGCCTCCAGCCACAGCGCGAGCTCCAGCTGGTGGGCGGGCATCGTCTCGAAGTAGTTGGTGCGCTCGAAACTGGTGGTGCCGTTCAGCGAACCGCCCGCGCCCTGCACCAGCTCGAAGTGGCCGTTGCCCTTCACCTGCGCCGAGCCCTGGAACATCAGGTGCTCGAACAGGTGGGCCAGCCCGGTGCGGCCGGGCACCTCGTGGCGCGAACCGACGTCGTACCAGAGGCAGACGGCGGCCACCGGTGTCTGGTGATCCTCGGAGAGCACCACCCGCAGGCCGTTGGCCAGCCGGTGTTCGGTGGCTGTCAGCCCTCCGGTGGCGGGTGGGGGCGTGGCCGTGTGACCCATGGGCGTGGAGTCCCTTCGTTGGCGGGCTGAGCAGTCGCAGGTGTTGTCCGCTCACTGTATGCAAGCGCGTGGACCACACGCGAAGTTCCCGTACCGTTCGGGTCGGGAGTCCGGCTGTCGGAGGCCGGGTCCACAATGGTCGGCGTCCGACCAGCTCGCCCGCACGTACCAGAAGGAGCCGCAGCCCCGATGGCCCGCCGCAGTACGAAGACCCCGCCGCCGGACGACTTCGAGGAGCGCATTCTCGACATCGACGTCGTCGACGAGATGCAGGGTTCCTTCCTGGAGTACGCATACTCGGTCATCTACTCCCGTGCGCTGCCCGACGCCCGGGACGGGATGAAGCCGGTCCACCGGCGGATCCTGTACCAGATGCACGAGATGGGCCTGCGCCCCGAGCGGCCCTACGTCAAGTGCGCCCGCGTCGTCGGGGAGGTGATGGGCAAGCTCCACCCGCACGGCGACAGCGCCATCTACGACGCGCTGGTCCGCATGGCGCAGCCGTTCTCCATGCGGTTGCCGCTGGTCGACGGGCACGGCAACTTCGGCTCGCTCGGCAACGACGACCCGCCCGCCGCCATGCGGTACACCGAGTGCCGCACCGCGCCCGCCGCCGGGCTGATGGTCGAGTCGATCGACGAGGACACCGTCGACTTCGCGCCCAACTACGACGGCAGCGAGCAGGAACCGGTCGCGCTGCCGGCCGCCTACCCGAACCTGCTGGTGAACGGCGCCTCGGGCATCGCGGTCGGCATGGCGACGAACATGGCGCCGCACAACCTCGGCGAGGTGATCGCCGCCGCCCGGCACCTGATCAAGCACCCCGGCGCCGACCTTGAGACGCTGATGCGCTTCGTGCCCGGGCCCGACCTGCCCACCGGTGGGCGGATCGTCGGGCTCGACGGCATCAAGGACGCCTACGCGAAGGGGCGCGGTACCTTCAAGATCCGCGCGACGGTCGCGGTGGAGCAGGTCACCACCCGCCGCAAGGGCCTGGTGGTCACCGAACTGCCCTTCACCGTCGGCCCGGAGAAGGTCATCTCCAAGATCAAGGACCTGGTCAACGCGAAGAAGCTCCAGGGCATCGCGGACGTCAAGGACCTCACCGACCGGGCCCACGGGCTCCGGCTGGTCGTCGAGATCAAGAACGGCTTCCACCCGGAGGCCGTGCTCGAACAGCTCTACAAACTGACGCCGATGGAGGAGTCCTTCGGCATCAACAACGTGGCCCTGGTGGACGGTCAGCCGCTCACACTCGGGTTGAAGGAGCTGCTGGAGGTCTACGTCGACCACCGTTTCGACGTGGTCCGCCGGCGCAGCTCCTTCCGCCGCGACAAGCGCCGCGACCGGCTGCACCTCGTCGAGGGCCTGCTCGTCGCGCTGATCGACATCGACGAGGTCATCGCGCTGATCCGGTCCAGCGAGAACGCCGCGCAGGCCAAGGAGGCGCTGATCGGGCGCTTCGGACTGTCCGACGTGCAGACCCAGTACATCCTGGACACGCCGCTGCGCCGCCTCACCCGCTTCGACCGGCTGGAGCTGGAGTCCGAGCGCGACCGGCTGAACGCCGAGATCGTCGACCTGACGCGCATCCTCGAATCCGACGCCGAGCTGCGCAAGCTGGTCTCCTCGGAGCTGGCCGCGGTGTCGAAGAAGTACGCCACCGACCGCCGGACGGTCCTGCTGGAGTCGGCCGGGTCGACGGTGTCGGCGGTGCCGTTGGAGGTCCCGGACGACCCGTGCCGGGTGCTGCTCTCCTCGACCGGACTGCTGGCCCGCACCTCGCCCGACGTGCACGGCTTCGACGAGTCCGCCAAGCGGGTGCGGCACGACGTCATCGTCTCCGCCGTGCCGGCGACCGCCCGCGGCCAGGTCGGCGCGGTCACCTCCGCCGGGCGGCTGCTGCGGCTCACCGTGATCGACCTGCCGCAGCTGCCGCAGACGTCCGCACCCCCGAACCTCTCCGGCGGCGCGGAGGTGTCGGAGTTCCTCACCCTGCACGACGGCGAGTCGCTGATCTGCCTGACCACACTGGACGAGTCCTCGCCCGGTCTGGCGGTGGGCACCGAACTGGGCGTCGTGAAGCGGGTGGTGCCCGACTACCCGGCCCACAAGGACGAGCTGGAAGTCATCACGCTGAAGGAGGGCGACCGGATCGCCGGCGCGGTCGAGCTGCGTACCGGCGAGGAGGATCTCGTCTTCATCACCGACGAGGCCCAGCTGCTGCGCTTCCCGGCCGCACAGGTCCGCCCGCAGGGACGTGCGGCGGCCGGTATGGCCGGCATCAAGCTGGCCGAGGGCGTCAAGGTCATCTCCTTCACCGCGGTCGACCCTGCCGCGGACGCCATCGTGTTCACCGCGGCCGGCTCGCACGGCACCCTGGACGACACGCTGGGCACCGCGAAGCTCACCCCGTTCGACCAGTACCCGCGCAAGGGACGGGCCACCGGCGGCGTGCGCTGCCAGCGGTTCCTCAAAGGCGAGGACTGCCTCACCTTCGCCTGGGCGGGACGGGTGCCGGCCCGGGCCGCGTCGGCGAACGGCACCCCGGTGCCGCTGCCCGAGCCCGACCCCCGACGGGACGGCTCCGGGCTGCCG
>NZ_BAAHCA010000204.1:0-6630 GCF_054776295.1 Streptomyces sparsus | reverse complement strand
CCGGGCGGGGGCCACCGCGCCGGGCGTTCGCCTCGGCGATCACGGCCCGGAGGCGCCGGTCGGCCAGACCTGCGCGGGGGTCGACCGAGCCGGTCATCGGGTGCGGCTTGTACAGCAGGCGCACCGCCGGATCGGCGAGCAGCTCGCGCACGACGTTCTCGCCCGCCAGGATGATCGACGTGCTGCCGGGGTCGTCCGACCAGCCCTCCCAGGTGGGGGCGTACAGCACGGTCGTGAAGCCGCCAGGGCCGGGAGCGCCGCCGTACGGCCGGATCGGCGTCAGCTGGGGGCGGCCCACCTCGACGACGTCCTTGTCCTCCACGCCGACGTCCGCGAGCCGGTAGCGCTCGCGCGCGGCCGGGCCGGCCACCCACACCTCGTCGTACGCCTTGGCGTACGGGTTGCAGCTGGAGAGCTTGTCGCTCTCGCCGTGGTTGACGAACGCGTGCTTGATCGACGGGATGCGCAGGACCTGCGAGCTCTTGCCGGAGTTGGCCGGGTGCAGCAGCACCTCGAGCGTCGAACGCTCCAGACGCATCAGGTGCACGACCTTCGGCACGCACAGGATCGGCACGTCCGTGGTGTCGAGCTTCCGCACCATGAACCGCTCGCGGAGCACGATGATCGGCCTCTCGTCGAGGTCGGCGAGCGGACCCAGCCACATGTTCGCCTGGTACGCGGAGGAGGAGCCGCCGGAGAAGTACATGCCGACGGTCGGCCGGTACGCGGCGAGCCACGTGTCCAGCCATTCGAGGGCCTCCGCCTCGCCGGCCGGCCGCCTGCCGGGCAGCAGCCGCAGCGCCAGGAGCGCCGTCCCGGCGAGCAGCCCCAGCCAGCTACCCGCCGCCGCCAGCGCGGCCCAGCGCACGTCCTGCGTACCGGCCGTCACGGCGGAGCCGGCCGTGACGACTGCGCCCACCGTCACCAGCCGTGCCGCGCCGTGCCGGCCGAAGAGCGGGGCCGGGGCCGGGCTGAGGCCCAGGCCGGAGGTGTCCACGTTGCGGGTGACGAAGGGTAGCGTGCGGGAACGGCGCACCAGCACCGCGACGCCCTGGCACAGGAAGTGCCCGGTCCAGCAGCCGAGCAGCGCGAGCAGCAGCAGGGCAGCGAAGGGCTCGGGCCGCAGCGCGTCGAGCCGGGTCAAGCCGCCGACGAGCAGCGCGTCCCGGAGCAGCTGCCTCATGGGGAGCCCCAACTGGACGCGGGCCAGCAGGCGGCCCAGTCTGCGCAGGCGTCCCCGCAGCAGCAGCGCCTCAAGGACGAGACCGAGCACGGGACCGGCCACGACCGTGGCCGCGCTCCCCAGAAGCAGGCCGAGCAGTTGGAGCACGTAGCCGACCGCGAGCAGCCCGAGCACGGCGGCCGGGGCGGCCGCCGTGAAGGGTCGGGGCTTTCCTGCGTTCGTGAAGAGGGGCATGTCTCTACAAAAGGCGCTTCGGCCGAAAGCGCCAAGGGCAGGCACGGTGTGTCGCGCACAGTTCAACGGCGTGCCACCCGGGCACCGGGGGTGTCGTAACCCTCCGTTCCCAGCCCCGCGACGCGACGGAGCACCACCGGCCCGCGGGGGCCCGCGTCAGAGCCTGCGGTACATGATGTGCAGGCCGACGTATCCCTTCGTGGGGTGGTGGAAGCCCTCCGGCAGGGTCGTCATGATCTCGAACCCCAGCGACTGCCACAGGGCCACCGCGCCGGTGTTCGACTCGACCACGGCGTTGAACTGCACGGCCCGGTAGCCGGCCGACCGCGCCCAGTCGAGCATGTGCTCGCCCAGCGCCCGACCCACGCCCCGGCGGCCGTGCCGGGGGTCCACCATGAAGCTGGCGGAGGCGATGTGCGCGGAGCCGCCCATGTGGTTGGGGTTCATCTTGGCGGTGCCGAGCAGGGTGCCGTCGTCGTCCGCGGCGACCACCGTGCGCCCGGGCGGCGACAGCATCCACATCGTGCGGGCCTGCTGCTCGTCGAGGTCCCGGTCGTACGTGTAGGTCTCGCCGGCGGCGATGATCCCGCGCATGAAAGGCCACAGCTCGGGCCAGTCCCGCGGCGTCGCTTCCCTGATCAGCATGCGGAGAGCCTAACGGCCGGTGCTCGCGGGGAGCACCGGCCGTCGGACGCCACGCGGGCGGGGCGGGGGCAGCGCGGGCCGCGGGTGGTGTCCGCCGGGCGGCCCGCCGTCCCGCCACGCAGTGCCGTCATGCGCGGCGGCGTCAGTCGAAGGGGACGTGGACGACCGACTGGTTGCCCACACCCAGCGTGCTGGGACCGTTGCCGATGGCGTTCCACACCTCCACCCGTATCCGGCCGCCGTTCATGTCGCCGTGGCTGCCGGTACTGGACTTCAGGCCGCGGGAGTGCGTGTACCGCTCGTACCCGCTGACGGGGTCGGTGGCGAAGTACTGGTACGTCTCGGTGCGGTCCCAGGTTCCGTCGGCAGTGCGGTCGTAGGAGATCCGGACCTGCTGCCCGTTGCCGACCCAGGTCCCGGCGTCGACGAACAGGTCGAACGTCGTGGCACCGCCGTTGTAGCGCCCGGTGACGCCCGAGGTGGTGAACGTCTGCGGTTGGTGCGGTGATCCGTCGTGGTTGCCGCCGCCGGCCGACGCCAGGGTGGCGGTGCCGGGGGAGGAGGCCGGGGTGCCGAGGGAACCACCGGAGCGCAGGTGCAGCGGTCCGGTGTCGCCCGGCGGGTCGGTCGGTCCGCCGTCGCCGCCGCGGGTCCACACGGCCACGTAGTCGACGACCATCGGGTGACCCGGCTGGGTAGCCGCCACCGGGGTGGCGCGTCCTGCGACGCCGTCCGGGAAGGCGCCGCCCATGGCGACGTTGAGCAGGAGGAAGTACCCGGCGTGGTCGGTCATGTTCGACCAGGTGGTGGCGTCGAACTCGTCCTGGCTGAGGCTGTGGTAGAGCTGGTCGTCGACGTACCAGCGCAGTTCGTTGGGTGAGCTGCTGCGGTCCCACTCGAAGCGGTAGGTGTGGAAGCCCGACTGGCACGTCGATCCGGGGCAGGGGCGGCTGGCGCCCAGGCCCTGCGTCTCGTTGCAGGGGCCGCCCGGGTTGACGCCGCAGTGCAGCACCGCCCAGACCGAGTTGAGGCCGTTGACGTTCTCCATGATGTCGAACTCGCCGATGCTGGGCCAGTTCCAGTAGTTGCCGCGGTAGGGGGCGCCGAGCGCCCAGAAGGCCGGCCAGTAGCCGACGGCCGCCTCACCTGTGATGTTCGGCATCTGCAACCGGCTCTCGATGCGGAGCACTCCGTCGGCCGGGGCCTTGAAGTCCGCTCGACGGGTCTCGATGCGGCCGGACGTCCAGTTGCCGGCGCCGTCCCGCAACGGGGTGATGCGCAGGTTGCCGCTGCCGTCCAGGCTGATGTTGTCCGGGGAGTCGGTGTAGCGCTGGATCTCGCCGGTGCCCCACCTGTCGGGGCCTCCCGGGTAGCCGTGCCCGGTGTCGATCTGCCAGCGCTCCGACGAGGGCAGCGAGCGGGCCGGGCCGTCGAAGTCGTCGCTCCACTTCAGCGTCCAGCCGGGGGCGGGCGGCACGGCGCCCTGTGCCGGGGCGGCGGTGAACGCCGCGGCCACCAGGGCGAGGATCACCGCGACCGCCGCGACCGCGGCCGCGGTCGCGGCGCGGTGCCGGGGTCTGCGTCGTGCCAGGGGTGGAGCGATGCTGCTTGTGCTCATGCGGGGAGCACCTCCTGCGAAGGTGAGGGAAGGAGGGCAGCACGACTGTGGTGTGCCAGGGCCTGGCACCACGGTGGGGGACGGCTCGCACTGCCTGGGGTGAGAGCGCTCTCAACCCTTATAGGCGCACGGTTGCCGGCCGTCAATGTCACGAGCACGTCAAACTTTTGCGGCCTCTCGACCCCCCTGGCGCAAGCCGCCGTCCCGTGACCGTCCCGAAGTACGGCCCACCCGCCCGGAAATGCGGCCCACCCGCCTCGGAGTCGGGGCCCGCCCGCAGGCCTCCGGGTCAGTCCGACGGGCAGTCACGCAGCGGGGACGCCTCGAAGTCGGGGACGGGCCGGGCCTCCGCCTCCTCGACGGTCTCGGCCTCTCCGTTCTCCTTGATGTCCTCGATCAGCCACTCCATCTCGCTGATCTCCCGCTCCTGGGCCGCGATGATCTCGACGGCCAGTCGGCACACCCGGACGTCGGTGATCTCGGCGCGCTCGGAGCGGGTGATGGCCAGTGAGTGGTGCGGGATCATCGCGCTCATCCAGGCGGAGTCCTGCACCGTGGTCTGGCTGCGGTCGAGGAACACGCCGCCCCCCAGCAGCAGGAGGCTCACCGCCACGATGGCGATGTTGCCCTTCATGTTCTTGTACATGTCGAGCATCCACGCGAGCATGATCAGTCCCATGGTGCCGCCCATGGTGAGTGTCATGAAGAGGCGGCTCTCGCTCCACCTCACGTGGCTCCACTCCCACGTGCCGGCGAACATGGTCCAGTACATGACGACCATGGCGGTCAGGATCATGGCTGCGAAGCGCAGGTACATCCTGGTCTGGTGTGACAGGCCGCCGCCGTTCCGGTGCTCGTCGCCCTCGGTGCTCTTCGTCGCCATGCCTGGTCTCCGTATCCGTCGCCATCGGTGCAAGGGGCCCATGCACGCTCGTCCCCACCGTCGGACACTTCCTGATGGCGCCGCAGCAGCCGTGACGGTGAACTCGCACCCACCGAGGACTGCGTGGCACAGGCGACGAGGCCATGGGCGCTGACCCAGTGCCCGCTTGCCCGCACGGACAAACGACTCCATCCGGTGCTCCGCGGCAGCGTGACGGGAGGCGGCGGTGTCATCGGGGCGATCGGCCTGCCGGCCCGTGGTGCACTGCCCGACGGGCGCTCAGAGCAGGGTCAGCTGCGTTCCCTGGGCGGCCGTCGCCGGCTCGGCAGCGGGCTCCGGCAGGGGCTCGGGTATCCGCCTGGCGGCTCGCCGGTCGGACGGGCCGATGCCGTACTCGGCGGCCAACTCGTGCACCTGGCGGGTGATGCGGCGCTGGTACCACTTGGGGGCGTAGGCGCCTTCCGCGTAGAGGGCCTCGTAGTGGCGCACCAGTCCCGGGTGGTGGGTTCCGAGCCAGGCCATGAACCACTCCCGCGCGCCGGGGCGCAGGTGCAGCGCGAGCGGCGTCACGGAGGTGGCGCCCGACGCGGCGACGGCCCGCACCGTCTCGCGGAGCTGCGCCGGGGAGTCGCCGAGAAACGGAATGACGGGGGCCATCAGGACTCCGCAGCCGATGCCGTGCTCGGTCAGGGTGCGCACCACGTCCAGGCGGCGCTCGGGAGCCGGGGTGCCCGGCTCGACCGTCCGCCACAGCTCCTCGTCGATCGAACCCACGGAGACCGACACCCCGACGTCGGTGATGGCCGCCGCTGACCGCAGCAGGTCCAGGTCACGAAGGATCAGCGTGCCCTTGGTGAGGACGGAGAACGGGTTGGCGTGGTCGCGCAGGGCGGTCAGGATGCCCGGCATGAGGCGGTAGCGCCCCTCGCCGCGCTGGTAGCAGTCCACGTTGGTGCCCATCGCGATGTGCTCACCCCGCCAGCGGGGGGAGGCGAGTTCGCGGCGCAGCAGTTCGGCGGCGTTGGTCTTCACGACGATCTGGGTGTCGAATCCGGTGCCGGTGTCGAGGTCCAGATAACCGTGCGTCCGGCGGGCGAAGCAGTACACGCAGGCGTGCGTGCAGCCGCGGTAGGGGTTCACCGTCCACTCGAACGGCATGCGCGAGGCGCCCGGGACGCGGTTCACGATCGAGCGGGCCCGCACCTCGTGGAAGGTGACGCCGCGGAACTCGGGCGTGTCGAACGTGCGGCTGACGACGCCCGTTCCGAACAGGGCGGCCGGGCCGTCGTCACGCAGGTTGTCCCAGCGCATGCTGCCTCCTCGTAGTGCCGTCTACGAATAGAACACCTGTTCCCCTCGTTGATGTCAACCTGGGTTGTGACGGGCGCGTCGGGGGTGATGGGATGGCCTGCCACCGTGGCGATCGGCCGCGGGCCATCACAGGAGGACTCATGGCGCAGGTCGAGGCCACCAGTCGGCGGGAGATGGCGGCGAAGCCGGACGCGGTCTTCGACGCCCTCGCGGACTACCGGGGCACGCGGGAGAAGCTGCTGCCCGGCCACTTCAGCGAGTACGAGGTGCGCGAGGGCGGCGACGGCAAGGGCACACTCGTGCACTGGAAGTTGCAGGCCACCAGCAAGCGCGTCCGCGACTGCCTGCTGGAGGTCGACGAACCCGCCGAGGGAAGCCTGGTGGAGAAGGACCGCAACTCCTCGATGGTGACCACCTGGACGGTCACTCCCGGCGCGTCGGAGGGGACGTCACGCGTCACGGTCACCACCGTGTGGAACGGCGCGGGCGGGATCGGCGGCTTCTTCGAGAAGACCTTCGCGCCGCGCGGGCTCGGCAGGATCTACGACGAGATCCTGAACCGGCTGGCCGCCGAGGTGGAGCAGTAGCGTCCGGCCGCTCGGCGCTGTCCGGCCGGGAGCACTTCGGGGGACGCGCGGCGGTAGGGGTGCCGGGTCAGCGGTGACGGCCTCAGCCGTTCACCGGTTCGGGTGATCTGCCGGCCGGTCCAAGGCGGTGCCCGTCCGGCCGGCGGCACGGCGGGGCCGCCGCCGCCCG
>NZ_BAAHCA010000203.1:0-6630 GCF_054776295.1 Streptomyces sparsus | reverse complement strand
CGCGCCGGCCCCGTGGGGAGACGGGACCGGCGACAGCACCCCGGCGACGGCCTCGTGCAGCATGGCCAGGTATTCGGCTTCCTCACAGCGGGGCTTGCTGCCCATCCGGTACAGGTCGAGCGTGTCGTCCGGATCGTCGGTGATGTCCTCGTCGGGCAGATCCTCGATGAGCGCGTCGAGGTGGGAAGGCATACGGCCCCCTCTTGCCGGCCCGGCGGGCCGGCGTCGTCGGTGGGGGGAACCTAACCCCGACGGGCCGGTAGGTACAGGGGCCGGAAGGGTACGGCCGGACCGCGCCCGACGACTCGGACGCCCCGGGGAGGTCCGTGCCGCGGGGCACCCGGACAATGGGCCTGTGCCCCACATCCCCGCAGCGTCCCCGTCAGCGAAGCCGCCCGCCGCAGCCCGGCGACGCGGTGACGCCACCCCCACGCCGTACGTGGACCTCAGCCGCGCGGAGTGGAGCGCGCTGCGGGAACGCACGCCGCTGCCGCTGACCGCGGACGAGGTGGAGCGGCTGCGCGGTCTCGGGGACGTCGTCGACCTGGACGAGGTGCGGGACATCTACCTGCCGCTCTCGCGCCTGCTGAACCTGTACGTCGGCGCGACCCACGGCCTCCGCGGCGCCGTCAACACCTTTCTGGGCGCCGGCGCCCAGCCGGGCACACCGTTCGTCATAGGCGTGGCGGGCAGTGTCGCGGTCGGCAAGTCCACCACCGCCCGCCTGTTGCAGGCGCTGCTGGCCCGCTGGCCCGAGCACCCCAGGGTGGAGCTGGTCACCACGGACGGGTTCCTGCTGCCGAACGCGGAGTTGCACCGCCGCGACCTGATGTCCCGCAAGGGGTTCCCGGAGTCCTACGACCGGCGGGCGCTGACCCGGTTCGTGGCGGACGTCAAGGCCGGCAAGGAGACGGTGAGCGCGCCCGTCTACTCGCACCTGATCTACGACATCGTGCCCGACGAGCGGCTGACCGTGCGGCGTCCGGACATCCTCATCGTCGAGGGCCTGAACGTGCTCCAGCCCGCGCTGCCGGGCAAGGACGGCCGGACCCGGGTGAGCGTCGCCGACTACTTCGACTTCTCCGTGTACGTGGACGCCCGCACCGAGGACATCGAGCGCTGGTACCTCGACCGTTTCCGCAAGCTGCGCGAGACGGCGTTCCAGAACCCGTTCTCCTACTTCCGCAAGTACACCCAGGTCTCCGAGGAGGAGGCCCTGGACTACGCGCGCACGACCTGGCGCACCATCAACCGGGCCAACCTGGAGCAGAACATCGCCCCGACGAGGAGCCGGGCCGGTCTCGTCCTGCGCAAGGGCCAGGACCACACCGTGCAGCGGCTCTCCCTCCGCAAGCTCTGACGGGCGCCCGCCCCGGACCGGGGCCGGGGCGCTCGCTTCAGCCGTCGGGCCGTCAAGTCGTCGGGCCGTCAGCCGTCGGCCGCGAGGTCGGCGGCGATCACCTTGCGGAGGCGCTCCGTTCCCCCGAGCCAGAGGTCGCCCGCGCCCTCCCCGGTCCACAGGTCGAGCAGCTCCGACGGCCCGGTGTCCGCCCGGTCCAGCGCGGTGACGGCCAACTCCCGCAGCTCCGGCGGCAGTGGGGGAAGCGGCCGGTCCGGGCCGTAGGCCGTCGTGACGGGTTCACCGCCCGCGCACTGCGAGGCGACCAGCGCGGCGGCGGCCTCCACCACGGCCGCCACGCCGCCGTCCAGATAGCCCGTGGTCTCGCTCGCGCGGCGGAGGGCGTCCCGCAGCAGCCCGGCCCGTTCGGCCTCGGCGGCGTCGTCCAGCGTGTGCGAGAAGTCCGCCGCGGCGTCGTTGTCGAAGTAGCCGATCTCCCAGGTGCCCATGCCGTCTCCCCGTTCGCACGTCGTTGCGAACACCCTGCCATCTGGCGCTGACAACGCCCGCGGGGCCGGCCTCCGGTCAGGCGTCCGGTGGCGCGAACAGCGCCTGGACGGTCTCGGTGGCCAGGTCGCGCAGCCAGGCATGGGCGTGGTCGTCGTCATAACGCTGGTGCCACAGCAGGTACAGGGGCACGTCGGGCAACCGGAGCGGCGGCGGCAGGGTGACCAGACCGAGTCGGTCCCGGGCCGCGCGGGTGACCGCGTCGGGGAGGGTGACCACCAGGTCGGTGTCGCGCGCGAGTTGCAGCGCGAAGGCGGCGGTGGGCCCGGCGGCGACGACGCGTCGTTCGAGGCCGCACGCGGTCAGGGCGTCGTCGACCGAGTCGCGCAGGCTGCCGCGCCGCGAGACGGTGAGGTGTTCGGCGGCCGCGTAGCGGTCGGCGCTCAGCACACCCTCGGCGAGCGGGTGATCAGGGCGGACGGCGACGACCAGCCGGTCCCTGCCGAGGAGGCGGTGGCGGATGTCGGGAAGTCCCGGCTGACCGGAGCTGGATTCGAGGTCGACCTCACCCCGGCGCGACCCGGGGGTGTCCGTGCCGGGTTCGGCGGCCAGCCGCAGCCGGGCGCCGGGGGCCTGGCGGCGGACGGCCGTGGTCAGGGCGGTGCCGCAGGCCGCGGTCAGGGTGTCGTGCCAGCGCACGGTGAAAACCCGGTCCAGAGCCGCCAGGTCGAGTTCCTGCCGCGCGGACAGGAGGTGGTGGGCCTGCTGCACGAGGGTGTGGACCTGGGAGCGCATGGCCAGCGCGCGGGGGGTGGGCACCATGCTGCGACCGGTGCGGACCAGGATCTGGTCACCGGTGGCCTTGCGGATGCGGCCCAGGGAGCGGCTCATCGCCGGTGCGGTGACGTGGAGGCGGGCTGCGGCGCCGGTGACACTGCCCTCTTCCAGCAGTGCGTCCAGAGCCGTGAGCAGGTTCAAGTCCAGTTGCATGAAAGTCAATCTACAAGTGAAAAGCATGCACTTGTTGTTAATCAGCGGGCGGCCTACCTTCGAGACGTGGACGCGGGACGAACCGCGTCGACAGACCCCAGGGAGCCCTCGATGAGCACAGCCATGCCCTTCGCCGCCGACACGACGCTCCTGCCGGACGTGACCGCTGCGGTGCAGACCGCCGGACGCACGCTGCGCGACCGTTCCACCGCACACGCCCGCGGCGTGAGTCTTGACGAGGTCGTCGAGGAGATCCACGCCAACGACGACGCGGTGCTGGACGTGCTGCGGGAACCGCTGCTGCGGGCCCGGCCAGGCTCGCGGTGGGCCGAGGACGAGCTGGCAGGCGGCGCGCTCCCGGCCGGGGAGTGGTGGGTCGTCGACCCCGCCGAGGGCAACGTCAACCACGTGCACGGCATGGACGACTGGGCCGTCACCGCCACCCTGGTCCGCGACAACCGGCCGGTGCTCACCGTCGTCCACCTGCCGCTGACCGGTGACACCTACACCGCCGTCGCGGGCGGCGGTGCCCGCCTCAACGACCGGCTCCTGAAGGTGTCCGCCAAGACCAACCTGGGCGCCGCGCTCGTCGGCACCGGCCAGGCCAGGCCGGACGAGGGCGAGCGCACTTTCCGGCGGATCGGCGACTCCGTCACCGCCATGCTCGTCAACGGCCTGGTCGTGCGCGTGTCCGTTCCCGCGACGATGCAGCTCATCCACGTCGCCGCCGGACGCACGGACGCCTTCTGGCAGTTCTCCGACGTCCGCTCCGGCCTGGTCGCCGGCGCTCTGCTGGTCTCCGAGGCGGGGGGCACCGTCACCGACCTGACCGGCGAGGCATGGAGCACAGCCAGCCGCGACTTCCTGGCCGCCGCCCCCGGCGTCCACGCCGCCGCCCTGGAGGTCCTGTCACCGATCGCCTGACCGCACGATTTTCCCCACCCGACATCACACACCCGACATCACAAGGAGCGTCACCTCATGGCCAGTATCGCCATCCTGGGCACCGGCCGCGTCGGCACCAACCTCGCCGGCAGGCTCTCCACCGCGGGACACCGCGTCACTCTCGGCAGCCGGACCGCGCGGCACACCGCGGACCGCGCCGCCGGGGCCGATCCGCGGATCACCGTCACCGACCAGCGCACCGCGGCCCGCACCGCGGACCTCGTGATCAACGCGACCCCCGGTGACAGCTCCCTGGCCCGCCTCACCGACCTGCGCACCGAGCTCTCCGGGAAGGTCCTCGTCGACGTCTCCAACGCCACCCGCGACGCCGAGGACGGCCTGCCCGGCGACCTGTGCCACCCCGGCGGCAGCCTCGCCGAGGAACTCCACGCCGCGCTCCCCGACACCCACGTGGTCAAGACCCTCAACACCATGCTGTTCACGGTCATGACCGCTCCCGAAACCCTGGCCACCCCGCCGACCGTCTACCTCTCGGGCGACGACAAGACCGCGAAGCAGACCGTCACCGGCCTGCTCACCGACCTGGGCTGGCAGCCCGCCTGGATCGAGGACCTCGGGGGCATCAGCACGGCCCGCGCCACCGAGGCCATGATCCTGGTCGTGCCCCACGTCCTGCGCCGGCACGGCTTCCAGCCTTTCGCCGTCTCCCTCTCCCGCTGACCGCCGAGACGACCGCCGGCACCACAGAACCGAACACCTCGCCGCACTTGCGCGCCGACACCGGCACCCGGTTCAGACGGCGTCCGTGGCCGCCCGGTGGAGCGCGTCCAGCGCCATGGGCCAGGCGTGCCGGAAGTTCTCGAGATAACCGGGGCCGAGTTCCCCGTGCCGCTCCCAGCCGCTGTGCCGCACCTCGACGAGGGTGCCCGCGCCCTGCGCGGTGAACGTCACGGAGACCTCGGTGGCCTGGTCGGCGCGGGGGACGGGCACCCGGTCGGGTCCGATCTGCCAGCTGAAGACCAGCCCGTTCGGCGGGTCCCAGGCCAGGACGCGCCCCCAGTCCCAGCGCAGCCCGTGCTCCCCGATCTCGTACAGCGCGCCGTCGAGCCGTTCGTCCATGCCCATGCCGGTGAGGTTCTCGGCACCGGACCAGGAGAACTCCGCCGGCCACCACCGGGAGAGGCCGGAGGTGAAGAGGGTGAAGGAGGCCTGTTGATCCGTCGGAAGCTCCACTGCCGCGTTCGCCGTCTCAGCATCCATGCTCCGACCGTAACGCAACCGCCGGGCGCTGGTCCGGCACCGATTCCGCGTCACCCGGGGGCGGACGCCGCCGGGTGACGGGCCCCGGGCCCGGCGGCACCGGGCCCACAACGAAGGGGGCGCCCGCCGGGATCCGAGATCCGGCAGGCGCCCCCTTCGGCGGGTTCAGCCCAGCGTGGTCTTGACGACGTCGGCCAGCCGGCCGGCGACCGCGCGGGCCTGCTCGATGTCGGCGGCCTCGACCATCACCCGTACCAGCGGTTCGGTGCCGGAAGGGCGCAGCAGCACCCGGCCCGTCTCACCCAGTTCACGCTCGGCGTCGCTGACCGCGGCGGCCAGCTCCCCCGACGTCGTCACCCGTGAGCGGTCCACGTCCGGCACGTTGATCAGGACCTGCGGCAGCCGCTCCATCACGGTGACCAGCTCGGCCAGCGGCGTGCCGGTCGCGGCCACGCGGGCGGCCAGCATCAGACCGGTCAGCGTGCCGTCGCCGGTGGTGGCGTGGTCCAGCGCGATGACGTGGCCGGACTGCTCCCCGCCGAGCGAGTAGCCACCGCGCTTGAGCTCCTCCAGCACGTAGCGGTCGCCGACGGCGGTCTGGAGCAGTTCGACGCCCTCCCGCTGCATGGCCAACTTGAAGCCGAGGTTGGACATGACCGTCGCCACCACGGTGTTCTTCCGCAGCGAGCCGGCCTCCTTCATCGCCAGGGCCAGGACCGCGAGGATCTGGTCGCCGTCGACCTCCGCGCCGGTGCCGTCCACGGCCAGGCAGCGGTCGGCGTCACCGTCGTGGGCGACGCCCAGGTCCGCGCCGTGCTCCAGCACCGCGGCCCGCAGGCCGGCCAGGTGGGTGGAGCCGCAGTCCTGGTTGATGTTGAGGCCGTTCGGCTCGGCACCGATGGTGACGATCTCCGCGCCGGCCCGGGCGAACGCCTCCGGGGACACGCGGGCGGCGGCGCCGTGCGCGCCGTCGATGACGACCTTCAGACCGTCGAGCCGGTTCGGCAGCACACCGGTGAGGTGTGCGACGTAGTTGTCGAAGCCCTCGGCGTAGTCGGTGACCCGGCCGACGCCGGAACCGGTGGGCCGGTCCCAGCCCTCACCCGTGCTGTGGCCCTGGTAGAGCGCCTCGATGCGGTCCTCCAGCGCGTCGGCGAGCTTGTGCCCGCCGCGGGCGAAGAACTTGATGCCGTTGTCCGGCATCGGGTTGTGGCTCGCGGAGAGCATCACGCCGAGGTCGGCACCGAGCGAACCGGTGAGGTACGCCACCGCCGGGGTCGGCAGCACGCCCACCCGCAGCACGTCGACGCCCGCGCTGGCCAGCCCGGCGACCACGGCGGCCTCCAGGAACTCTCCCGAAGCGCGCGGGTCACGGCCCACCACCGCCACCGGGCGGTGGCCTTCGAAGGTGCCCGCCTCGGCGAGCACATGCGCCGCCGCGACCGACAGGCCGAGCGCCAGCTCGGCTGTGAGGTCGGCGTTGGCGACGCCCCGTACCCCGTCCGTTCCGAAGAGTCGTCCCACGTGTTCCTCCGAGATGTGCGAGCCGTGACCTCCGGGGCTGATCCGGACGGCTGTTCCAGGTATACGCCCCGGCTGCCGTGGTGGGCAGTCGCGGGGCCGGCGGC
>NZ_BAAHCA010000202.1:0-6654 GCF_054776295.1 Streptomyces sparsus | reverse complement strand
CGGCCCTCCGGGGCGGGATCGGCAAGGCCGCTCCGGTGCACCCGGACCTCCCTGGCTTGCCAGGACGGGGCAGGGGTGAGGGAGGATGGCAGGAGCCGTCCGAAGGGAACTTCACGTGAGCATCGACCCGTCCTCGATTCCGAATTTCGGGGGCCAGCAGCCCGAGCCGCAGCCGAGCGGGGGCCCGGCCGGACCGGTCGTCCCTGACCAGGACCTGGTCAAGCAGCTTCTGGACCAGATGGAGCTGAAGTACGTCGTCGACGACGAGGGTGACCTCGCCGCGCCGTGGGAGGAGTTCCGCACGTACTTCATGTTCCGCGGAGAAGCGGAGCAGCAGGTCTTCTCGGTCCGCACGTTCTACGACCGGCCGCACTCGATCGACGACAAGGTGAAGATCCTCGAGTCGATCGACGACTGGAACCGCCGCACCCTGTGGCCCAAGGTCTACAGCCACACGCACGACGACGGCACCGTGCGCCTGATCGGAGAGGCGCAGATGCTGATCGGCACCGGCGTCGCGCTGGAGCACTTCGTGTCCAGCACGGTCAGCTGGGTGCGGGCCTCGATCGAGTTCGACAAGTGGCTGGTGGACGCTCTCGGCCTGGAGAAGAACGCCGAGACCCCCGAGGAGCCGAAGGAGGACTGACCTCCGCTCCAGGGGCCGCGTCGCGCGGTCCCGTCGCGTTTCCCGGTGGCCCCGGGCGGCACCCGCCGCCCGGGGCCACCGGCTTGCGCGGGGCTCACCAGCCGGACCGGGCCGTGGGAGGTCCGTGGGAGGTCCGGCGCCGGGCAGTGTCGTACCCCTCTGCCACGATCCACGCATGGGATTCTTCGACGACCTCGTCCTTGCGGAGGAACCAGCCGCCGAGCGTGCCGAGTTGGTCCGGCTGGGGCCTCCGGGTGAGGACGAAGGGCGGTACGCGCCGCCCGCCGAAAGGTTCGCACCGGCGCTGCTGTCGCAGCTGGAGGTGGCCGGCGCCGGCCACCGCACCCGCGTGCTGCTGACCGGCTGGTCGCTGTGGCCGCGCTCCGCCACCCTGCACCTGTCGGTCTTCCGGAGGATCCGCCTGCAGGACGCGGCGAACAAACGGCAGTCCGGTCTCCGGGTCGGCCTGCTGTTCTCCGACGGCCGCCGAGTGACCTCGCTGGACGGCACGGTCGAGCGGAGGATCGAGTTCACCGACCACCAGGGACAGCCGCGCGTGGCGGCGACGACGCAGGCGGCCGGTCTCGTCCCGCTGGATCCGGGCCTGGGCCATGCCCGCCGGTCCCTCTTCAAGACCGATGTCGACCTCTATCTCGCGGAACTCCCACCGGCTGGCGAGGCGCAGCTGGTCGTCGAGTGGCCGGACGAGGGCATTGCCGAGACCCGCACGCCGGTCGACGTGGCGGCGTTGCACGCCGCGTCGACGCGAGCGGTCGAGGTCTGGCCCGGGCTTGAGCCGCCGGACCCCTCCACACAGCCGAGCGGGTTCACCTACATCGAGGGTGGCGGTCCGCCCGGCTTTCTCGCGCCGCCGCTGTCCTCGCACCAGCGTGAGACGCTGCGCCGCCAGGAGGAGGAACGCCGGCGCTACGTGCCGCGCGCCGACTGGCAGCGGGTGGGGTACGGGGACTGGGGCGACGCGGCGCTGATCCGGGCCCGCCTCGACGGCGGCGCACCGGCCGACGCACGCGTGGGCTGGGGAGGCAGAACCCCGTTGCACATGGCCGCGGAGGAGGGAACGGCGGAGGCGGTGGCCGTGCTCCTGGCACATCACGCGGAGGCTGACGCGCGCGACGACGAGGACCACACGCCGCTGTGGTACGCCGCCTGCAACGCGGACGAGGGCAGCGTCCGCGCGCTGATCGACGCCGGAGCCGATGTGTGGACGCCGCAGACGGGGCCCTGGTCGCCGGGCCGGTTGCTGCTGACCACGTCCCTCGCACCGCTCGTCGCGGACCTGCCGGGGGCGGTGGAGCTGTCCGCGGCGGAGACCGACGCCTTCCGGGAGGCGGACACCCTCATCGCGGCCTTCGGTGAGCAGCGTCTGTGGACGGAAGGGCTCGGCATCGCCTTCGTGCGTGGTCTGAGCGAGGAAGAGGTGATCCGGCGGCTGGGCGCCGACCCCGACCGCTGCCCGACGGCGGACGAGGAGCACGCTCCGTTCGATCCCTTCGACCACGACGAGTCCCTCCGCTACGTGGGCGTCAAGAGCGTGCCCGGTGACCCGGGCGGCTGCGTGATCACCCAGGGCGGGTTCATGCCCGGTGACGACGCCGTACTGCGGGCGGTGTCACCGGCCACTGCCGCGTACGGGATCTACTTCAACCCCAAGGGCGGGTCGTTCGGCACCCTGGCCCGCGACGGCGAGATCCTGGAGCGCGAGGAGATCGGCCTCCGGCCGTTCGAGTCGGATCCGCCCGCCCACTGGCACTTCCGCTTCTGGCAACGCCGCCACACGTACCCCCACTACGCCGACACCCTCGCCTACGCGTGCGCCGCCGCCGGTGTCCGGCCCCGCGACGGCCGGGAAGCGGCAGACCGCGGCGCCCCGCGCCGCTGGGTGGCGCTGCCCTCGCGGCTACAGCGTTGAGGGCTTCCCTCCGTTCGGGGTCACTCAGCCGGGGGGCACCCTCGCCGAAGGCGTGCGGCGGCTTCCCGCAGCACGTCCGCACGCTTGCAGAACGCGAAGCGGACCTGGCCGCGGCCGACCTCCGGGTCGTCGTAGAAGACGGTGTTGGGGACGGCGACGACACCGCACCGCTCCGGCAGCCTGCGGCAGAAGGCCAGGCCGTCCTTCTCGCCGAGAGCCGCGATGTCGGTGGTGATGAAGTACGTGCCCTGGGGCTGGTAGACCTCGAACCCGGCCGCTCGCAGGCCGTCGCCGAGAATGTCGCGCTTGGCGCGCAGGTCGTCACGGAAGCCGGTGAAGTAGCCGTCCGGCAGGCGAAGGGCCTCCGCGATCGCGTACTGGAACGGCCCCGCCGAGACGTACGTCAGGTACTGCTTCGCCGTGCGGACGGCGGCGACCAGCGGCGCGGACCCGGTGACCCAGCCGACCTTCCAGCCGGTGAAGGAGAAGGTCTTCCCGCCGGAGGAGATCGAGACCGTGCGGTCGCGCATGCCCGGCAGGGAGATGAGCGGGATGTGCTCACCCTCGAAGACCAGGTGTTCGTACACCTCGTCCGTCACCACGATCAGGTCGCGCTCGACCGCCAGTTCGGCGATGGCGGTCAGCTCCTCCGGGGTCAGGACCATGCCCGTGGGGTTGTGCGGTGAGTTGAGGAGCAGCAGTCGGGTGCGGTCGGTCACCGCGTCCCGGAGTGCGTCGAGATCCGGGCGGAAGTCGGGAGCACGGAGGGTCAGGGGGACGCGGCGGCCGCCGGCGAGAGCGATGCCGGCCGCGTACGAGTCGTAGTACGGCTCGAAGGCGATGACCTCGTCACCGGTTTCCAGGAGCGCGAGCATCGTGGCGGCGAGGGCCTCGGTCGCTCCCGCGGTGACCAGGACCTCGGTGTCGGGGTCGAAGTCCAGCCCGTAGTGGCGCTGCTGGTGCTCGGTGACGGCCGTGCGCAGTTCGGGGACGCCGGGCCCGGGCGGGTACTGGTTGCCGCGACCGTCGCGCAGCGCCCGGACCGCTGCTTCGCGGACGGCTTCGGGACCGTCGGTGTCGGGGAAGCCCTGACCGAGGTTGATCGCTCCCGTCTTCACCGCCAGTGCCGACATCTCCGCGAAGATCGTCGTCCCGAAGCCGTGCAGCCTGCGGTTCAGCAGCGGCCTGTCGCCCATGTCCCCACCATCTCCTCGCGTACCCGGTGCCGGTCGTCCGAGGCCCATCCTGTCGGACGCGGACGCAGAGGTGCAGCACACGCGCAGGCCGCAGAACATCCTGCGCGAACCTCTGGTCTTGCTCAACTGGGCTTTGGCGTGGGCGGGGAGGGGGAATCTCCCGCTCACGTCCTGCACGGGGGGCGCGGAGAAGTCGCGACAGGAAGAGAAAACGCCATGCAAATGGTCATCGTATTCATCGCTCTGACGTTCGTCCTCGTCCTTGCGTTCGCCCTGGTCCTCGGCCTCGCCAGAGGCGGGCGGCGGCCCGCCGCCCGTACCCGGCGCTCAGCCGCCGGTGCGACTCCCTACTACGCCGCCGACTCGGGGAGCGGGGGCGGTGGTTCCGCCGGCTGCGGGCCGTCCTACGACGGGTCCGGAGGGTTCGGCGGAGGCGACGGGGGTGGCGGTGACGGCGGGGGCGGGTGCTGACGCGCGGGAGGGTTGCGGCACCTGGTGGTTGAACACCTGACCACCACCGCCCCCTCTGGTATGGAAACGCGGCCAAGATGGGCAAAAACACTGTGGACTTGGCGAGAACCATGATTCGGTGAGGTCGTATCCCGGACCCCACGTGGGCACGAGCCGGCGATTGCGAATCCCGAGGCCGAACCCGAGGGGTGGCCGGCCCACCCTCCACACGTGCTTGCGGAGCCGACCCATGCTCACCGTTCTCAAAACCGCCTACACCGACACCCGCGCCGGCGACCTCGCCTGGGCGCTCGGCCGCGAGCCACTGCCCTCACTCGCCACCCTCGACCTGGAACTGTCCAGTGCCCGCGTCCAGTTGCGCCTGCTGGGAGCCTCCCACCAGGTGTTGTTGGAGGAGGAGCAAGGCAGTTGCTCCGAGACGGTCGCCTGCATGCCCGGCAGCAGCAGCCCGCTGCCGCTTGGGGTGTCCAAGCGACTGGGCGCGTACGACTACGAGTTCGCGGCTCGCGTCGAGACGCTCTCCCGCGGTTCGTTCGCCGGACGCGCCCAGGAGTTGCTGGCGCTGGTCGCCGACCATCCCAACGGGCTGGCCGGCACCTTTCCCGGCAGCCCGCACGCCTTCACCGCGCTGCTCGTCCAACGGGTCCAGCAGCAGGTGTGCTGGCGCACCTGGCACTCGTACCCGCAGGAGGGTCGCATGGTCGCCACCCGCACCCGGGTGGGTGTGCGCGCCCTCCAGCAGATGGCAGCCTGACGCCCGCCCCGCCCCGCCTACCGGCCCGACCGCGGCCCCGACCCTGAACCGGCCACGGCCCGCGCCCGACGCCACGGAGGAGTACCCGGCGGGGAGGGTCGGCCGCGGCGCGACAATCCGACCGGTGTACGCGTCACCTACCCACATATGCCAACAGTCCACTCCTGTGGGTGACATGACCGAGGTTTAGCGTCACGTAGCGTTCACGCATGATCGACCAGCCCCTGGCGGGCCCGGTCGCACGGCCGGACGGGTCGTCCGTGGATCTGCCGGTGCGTCCCGGCCTGGGCCGCTTGCTCGTCCTCGCCTCGGTATTCGTCTGCGCCGCCTGCGGGCTGGTGTACGAACTGGAGCTGGTGGCGCTCGCCGCCTACCTGATCGGCGACTCCGTCACCCAGGCGTCCATCGTGCTGTCGGTCATGGTCTTCGCCATGGGCATCGGCTCGCTGCTCGCGAAGCGGCTGCGCTGCCACGCCGCCGTCGGCTTCGGCTTCATCGAGGCGCTGCTCGCCCTCGTCGGCGGCAGCTCGGCGATGGTGCTGTACGCCTGCTTCGCCTGGTTCGGCGAGTCCCGGATCGCGCTGGTCGGCTTCTCCCTCGCCATCGGCGGGCTCATCGGCGCCGAGATGCCGCTGCTGATGACGCTCATCCAGCGCATCCGCGCCCAGGATCCCGGCGGCGCGGTCGCCGACCTGTTCGCCGCCGACTACGTCGGGGCGCTCGCCGGCGGGCTGGCGTTCCCCTTCCTGCTGCTGCCGTTCTTCGGCCAGCTGACCGGCGCGCTGCTGGTGGCGGTGGTGAACGTGTTCGCCGGCGGTGTGGTCGTGCTGTGGCTGTTCCGCTCCGACCTCACCCCCGGCAGCCGGGCGGCGCTGCTGGCCGCCAACACGACCGTCGTGCTGCTGCTCGGCGCGGCAGCCGTCTTCGCCGGCAGTTTCGAGGAGGCGGCCCGCCGTGCGGTGTACGGCGGTGACGTGCGGGTCGCGGTGCACACCGACGTGCAGGAGGTGGTGCTGACCGAGACGTCCGACCCGGGGCTGCCCGCGCTGGAACTCTTCCTGGACGGGCGGCTGGCGGTGTCCAGCGCGGACGAGGCCCGCTACCACCAGGCGCTGGTGCACCCGGCGATGGCTTCCGGACGCCATGAGCGGGTGCTGGTGCTCGGCGGGGGTGACGGGCTGGCGGCACGTGAGGTGCTGCGGCACCCGGGCGTCCGGTCGGTGACGGTGCTCGACATCGACCCCGGCGTGCTGGAGTTGGCCCGGGACGATCCCCGGTTGAGCGCGCTCAACCGGCGGGCGCTGGACGACCCGCGGGTGTCCCCGGTCGCCGCGGACGCGTTCCGCTGGCTGCGGGAACGTTCCGACGTGCCACCGGCGGAACGGTTCGACGTGGTGGTTTCCGGCCTGCCCGATCCCCGCATCACCGACCACACCAAGCTCTACTCGCAGGAGTTCTACGGCCTGGTCGCACGGTCACTGCGCGACGGCGGACGGCTCGCGGTGCACGCCGGCTCGGTGACGGCCGACGGCCGGGACTTCTGGACGGTCGACGCCTCCCTGCGCGCGGCCGGATTCCGTCCGGTCCCCTACGCGGTGGACGGCCGGCTGTCGGGTGGGGGCGGCCCGGACCGCGCCCGGCCGCGGTCGGTTGAGCG
>NZ_BAAHCA010000201.1:0-6696 GCF_054776295.1 Streptomyces sparsus | reverse complement strand
GGGCGGCCAGCCACCGGGAGCACTGCGCCGCGCCCGCGCCGATCTCGAGCACTCGCCGCCCGGCCAGCCCGGCCGGATCGCCCAGCAGCCCGGCGGTCTCCTCGTCGAGCCCCTCCGGCCCCCACACGAAGCGGTCGTCGCCGAGAAAGCCGCCGTGCTCGTCCTGGTACTCGTCGGCGTTGCGGTCCCACCAGATCCTGCTCGCCCGGCTGCTCTCGGCGTCGCCCGCACGGCGCCGGACGGCGTCCGGCTCCTCCGCTGACCACTCCGGCCACGCCGGGGCCGGCGGCCCGTCGCGGAGCCGGTGCCGGTCGTGCCCGGGGTGCCCGTCGGGGCCCCTTCCCTGCTGGTGGTGCGGTTCGTGCGGCACCTGATGTGAAGTCATCTGACCCGTCTGCCGTGCGTGTGGGGAAGTCGATGTGCCGGGCGGTGTGTCGGTCTGCCGACTGCTGGCGTAAGCTTGGCGCAAACCTTGTGGTTGCGGGTATGCCGGGTCCGCCCGGAGTCGCTCGGCCGGGTACGGGGTGATTCACCCCGTGTGCGCTCACTTGCGCATTGACCCTGCCGTGCTTCGCCCGTATGCTACAAGTTGCGCTGCGGGCCTGCGCGCCTCGGACCGAGCAGGTCGCGCTCGCATCTGTTGTATGTCCCCTCGGTTGTCGAGGTGTTCTCGCTCCAGCGACGCTGGAAACGGTACGCCTCCCAAGCTGTCTGGCTTCGGCGGTGCGATAAGGGCTCACGGCGTAGCAGTACCTACGACTTCCTGTCCGTACCGGAGCCCTTTACCACATGACGAGCAGCACCGAGACCACCGTGGCCACCCCGCAGGTTGCGGTAAACGACATCGGTTCCGAGGAAGACTTCCTCGCCGCGATCGACGAGACGATCAAGTACTTCAACGACGGCGACATCGTCGACGGCGTCATCGTGAAGGTCGACCGGGACGAGGTCCTGCTCGACATCGGTTACAAGACCGAAGGTGTCATCCCTTCCCGCGAGCTGTCGATCAAGCACGACGTCGACCCCAACGAGGTCGTCGCCGTCGGCGACGAGATCGAGGCGCTGGTCCTCCAGAAGGAGGACAAGGAAGGCCGCCTGATCCTCTCGAAGAAGCGCGCCCAGTACGAGCGCGCCTGGGGCACGATCGAGAAGATCAAGGAAGAGGACGGGATCGTCACCGGAACCGTCATCGAGGTCGTCAAGGGTGGTCTCATCCTGGACATCGGCCTCCGCGGCTTCCTCCCCGCCTCCCTGGTCGAGATGCGTCGCGTCCGCGACCTCCAGCCCTACGTGGGCAAGGAGCTCGAGGCCAAGATCATCGAGCTGGACAAGAACCGCAACAACGTGGTCCTGTCCCGCCGTGCCTGGCTGGAGCAGACGCAGAGCGAGGTCCGTCAGACCTTCCTCACCACCCTGCAGAAGGGCCAGGTGCGCTCCGGCGTCGTCTCCTCGATCGTCAACTTCGGTGCCTTCGTGGACCTGGGCGGCGTCGACGGCCTGGTGCACGTCTCGGAGCTGTCCTGGAAGCACATCGACCACCCCTCCGAGGTTGTCGAGGTCGGCCAGGAGGTCACGGTCGAGGTCCTCGACGTCGACATGGACCGCGAGCGCGTCTCCCTGTCGCTCAAGGCGACCCAGGAAGACCCGTGGCAGCAGTTCGCCCGGACCCACCAGATCGGCCAGGTCGTGCCCGGCAAGGTCACCAAGCTGGTGCCGTTCGGTGCGTTCGTCCGCGTCGACGAGGGCATCGAGGGTCTGGTCCACATCTCCGAGCTGGCCGAGCGCCACGTGGAGATCCCGGAGCAGGTCGTTCAGGTCAACGACGAGATCTTCGTCAAGGTCATCGACATCGACCTCGAGCGCCGTCGCATCAGCCTCTCGCTGAAGCAGGCCAACGAGTCCTTCGGTGCCGACCCGATGGCGGTCGACTTCGACCCGACCCTGTACGGCATGGCCGCGTCCTACGACGACCAGGGCAACTACATCTACCCCGAGGGCTTCGACCCCGAGGCCAACGACTGGCTCGAGGGCTACGAGAAGCAGCGCGAGGAGTGGGAGCGCCAGTACGCCGAGGCGCAGACCCGCTTCGAGCAGCACCAGGCCCAGGTCGTCAAGTCCCGCGAGGCGGACGCCCAGGCCGAGGCCGAGGGTGTCACCCCCGGTGCGGCAGCCCCGCAGGGCGGCGGCAGCAGCAGCCAGGGCGGCAGCGGCGGTGGCGGCGGCGGTTCGTACTCCTCGGAGTCGACCGACGACCCCGGTGCGCTCGCCTCCGACGAGGCGCTTGCCGCACTCCGCGAGAAGCTGGCCGGCGGCCAGAGCTGACGCTCTGCCCCTGACGGCCTGCCACTGACGGCAGAGGGCCCGTCCCCCGCATCGGGGGGCGGGCCCTTCGTCGCGTCCGGGCGCGTTCGTCGTGTCCGGGCGGTCCGCAGTCCGTGGTGACCGGCCGGGCGGCCGGCGGTTCCCGCCCGACGGGGCACCACGGGGTGCGGCGGCCGGTGGTCAGCCGGCCGGCACGCCCGGGGCCATCAGCCCTCGACCGCCGGTCACGGTGTTCGACGCGGCCACCGTGATTGCCGCGGAACACTGTGCCGCAGCCCCACCCGGGCCGCACCTGGTGGGTCTGGAAGCCGTCGTCGGGGCTGTCGCGGCCGGTGTCCCCTCGGCCAGGTAGGTGTCGCCCCGCACGTCGACCCAGGAGTCGTCGTGGTGCACGTTTGTCATGCTGGCGCCGTCGAAGGTGTTGGCGGCCCCGAGCGCGGGGCCCGACGCGGATCGCGCCGGAAGCCAGGACCGTTCTCCGTGCCTCGTCAAGGCCGCGCGGGGAATGCGTACCGGTTGACGTGCGTTACGTCAGTTGCAGTCGATCAAGAGGGGCGGCACCAGTGCTGAAACCGCACGAGTTGTACGAGTGGGAGCCCAGCGGGCTCCGCGCGGTGGACGAGATCATCGACCACGGGGTCGGTGCCGGGCTTGTGATGCTCTACCACTTCGAGGGCTTCATCGACGCGGGCGCCACCGGAGAGCAGATCGTGGAGCGGCTCGGTGAGACCGAGTCGGTGCTGACGGTCGCCCGGTTCGACGCGGACCGACTGCTCGACTACCGCGCCCGCCGCCCGCTGATGACCTTCCGACGGGACCAGTGGGCCGCCTACGAGGCGCCGAGGTTGGAGCTGAAGCTGCTGCGGGACGCCGCCGGTGTGCCCTTCCTGCTGCTGGACGGGCCGGAGCCGGACGTCCAGTGGGAGTTGTTCACCGCGGCCGTGCGGGAGATCGTGGAGCGGCTGGGGGTGCGGCTCGCCGTCACCTTCCACGGCATCCCCATGGGTGTGCCGCACACCCGCCCGGTCGGCCTCACCCCGCACGGCAACCGTGCTGAGCTGGTCTCCGGCGGCCCGAACCTGTTCGACGAGGCCCAGGTGCCGGGCAGCGCGGCCGCCCTCACCGAGCTGCGGCTCTCCGAGGCCGGTCACGACGTGCTCGGCATCGCCGCCCATGTGCCGCACTACCTCGCGCGCTCCGCGTACCCGGACGCGGCCCTGGTCACGGTCGAGGCGATCACCTCGGCGACGGGTCTGGTCCTGCCGGGGCTCGCCCACGACCTGCGCAACGAGGCACACCGCGCCCAGAACGAGATCGAGCGCCAGCTCGCCGAGGGCGACGACGAGCTGGTCTCCGTGGTCCGCGGTCTGGAGCAGCAGTACGACGCCGTCGCGGGGGCCGCCAGTCGCGGCAACCTGGTGGCGGAGCCGACCGAACTGCCGTCCGCGGACGAGCTCGGTGCCGTCTTCGAACGGTTTCTCGCCGACCGCGAGCAGGACGGCGAGTCCGGGTCCTGACCCCGCCCGGGTGGGGGCGCGGTGGGCCGCCGGTTGCGCCCACGCCCCGAGCCGCCAGGCCGTAGGGTGAGCGTCATGGTGAAAGTCGGGCTGACCGGTGGCATCGGGGCGGGCAAGAGCGAGGTCTCCCGCAGACTGGGCGAGTTGGGCGCGTTGATCATCGACGCGGACCGCCTCGCGCGTGAGGCGGTCGCGCCCGGCACGCCCGGGCACGCCGGGGTCGTCGCCGAGTTCGGCACAGGCATCCTCCAGGAGGACGGCGAGCTCGACCGGGCGGCGCTCGGCCGGGTCGTGTTCGGCGACCCGCAGCGCCTCGCCGCGCTGAACGCCATCGTCCACCCGCGCGTGGCGGAGCTGTCCGCGGCCTTGGAGGAGGCCGCCGGCGAGGACGCCGTGGTCGTGCACGACGTGCCGCTGCTGGCCGAGAACGGCCTCGCGCCGCTCTTCGACACGGTGGTGGTGGTCGACGCGTCGCCCGCGACGCAGCTGGACCGCCTGGTGCGGTTGCGCGGCATGACCGAGGAGGACGCCCGGGCCCGGATGGCCGCCCAGGCCGACCGCGAGCAGCGCCTCGCCGTGGCGGACCTCGTGATCGACAACGACGGGCCGCTCGACGCGCTGCAACCGCAGGTGCTCGACGTCTGGCGGCGCCTGACCGTGACCGCTTAGACGGTCGCGCCGGAGACGGTGGGGGTGGCTCGTGGGAATGATCGAAAGGCTCTGGGAGGCCGGCGAGATGCCGCTCCGGGACGGGCTGTACCGGCCGGACGACACCGGCTTGGATCTCCATGTTGACGGGCCGGGGGCGTACCACCCCGATGCCGGGCAGCCGATTCCCTTCCGTGTCGGGGGACCGTTCGACGTGGCCCAGGCCCTGGAGGAGTACAACAACGACGGGGTGAACACCTACTTCGAGAGCCCGCTGCCGGACGGATCAGGACGGATGTCCGGCGGAGGCGGCGGGATGGGCAACATCGGCTACCTCGCCCGTCTCAACGCCGACTCCTCGTTGCGGTGGGTCGCTGTCATGTTTCATTCCAACCCGTTCGTCAGCGTGCACTACGAGGGCACGCGTGCCGCTTTCACCAACGACTGGGGAAACGTGTTGGTCCTCGACCTCAGGACCCCCGTTCTGGACTGACCCGCCCGGGCTCCGAACCACCCGACGAGGGCCCTCGCCGGCCGGGACGGCCGGATCGTGTCCGTGCCGGGCGGGGGAGTGGCCGTGCGGGAATGCTTGCCCGGGTGGCGGCGTTGTCCCCGCCAGAGGAGGCACTCATGTCCCGCACGCCCGAGACGCACATCATCGGCTTCCGCGCCGCCGAGCACCTGCTCGCCGCACGGGACCCCCGCGGCGCCCTCAAGCTGCTCGACCCGGTGGTCGCCGAACACCCGGAGAACACCGCCGCGCGTCTGCTGCGCGCCCGCGCGTTCTTCCTGGGAGCCCAACTGCGCTCGGCCGAGCAGGAGTTCCAGGTCGTGATCGAGCGCGAGCCGGACAACGCGTTCGCCCACTTCGCGCTCGGACGCACCCTGGAGCGGGCCGGCCGCGACGAGGAGGCCAAGCGGTACTTCCGGCTGGCCGCCGCACTCGACCCGCGCCCGGACTTCGTGCACGCCGCCGACTTCGCCGACCCGGACGAGAACCCACCCGCGGGCTGAGCCCCCGCCGGTGAGTCCGCTGCCCGGCCTGCCCTCAGAGGCAGGCCGGGCTTTCGGCTGTCCGTGGGGTTCTTCGGGTCGCCTCACCGGGCGTGGTGGTACCCGGTCAGCAGGCGAGGCGAAAGGTGCACAAGCGGTCGGGGAGGGGACGCCCGGCGCCGGTGGGGCACACGGTTCGGTCACCGCGGGTGGGTGCCCTTTCGCTGCCGGGCGGGTGGTGGCCAGAATGGGTCGGAACCGAGCACCCCGGCCGGCGGTTCCCCCGAACGGGCGTCGCCTATGATCACGCCCGGGGCGCACGCCCTGCTGCCATCCGCCCCCAGTGAACTGTTGGACGTGCCCTTTGAGAACGCGCCTGTCCGCCGCCGCAGTACTCACGGCCCTGCTGCTCAGCACCGGTTGTTCCGTCGAACAGCTTCCGGAGGCCGACAGCACCGACGACGCCCCCGTCGGTTCGGGCCAGGCCGCCTCGGCCCTCGAGGAACTCACCGTCAAGGGCAGAGCGCCCAAAACGGACTACGACCGCCGCAAGTTCGGGTCGCCCTGGGCCGACACCGACGGGAACAGCTGCTCCACACGGGACGACGTCCTGCAACGCGACCTGGACGACGTCATGTTGCAGGAGGACGGCTGTGTGGTCGAGAGCGGGACCCTCACGGACGATCCCTACACCGGCACCTCGGTGAGTTTCGAACGCGGGCGCAGCAAGGTGGACATCGAGCACGTGGTGGCGCTGTCCGACGCCTGGCAGAAGGGCGCCGCCGCCTGGGAGCCCGCCAAACGCATCGCCCTCGCCAACGACCCGCTGAACCTGCTCGCGGTCGAGGCGTCGGCCAACCGGCAGAAGGGCGACGGCGACGCCGCGACCTGGCTGCCCGAGCACAAGCCCTTCCGCTGCGACTACATCGCGCTGCAGGTCGCCGTGAAGCAGAAGTACGAACTGTGGGTGACGTCCGCGGAGAAGAAGGCGATGGCGGGTGTGCTCGACTCCTGCCCGACCCAGGAACTGCCCGCCGGTGACGCCCCGACCGAAGCACCACCCCGCTTCGACGCACCCGACTGACACCGCCGCACGGGCGGGAGGGGCCGCGGCGGTGACGGGGAAGCCGGACGGGCGGCAGTTGCGCACCCCGTCGACGACCGGGTGGACCTGCTGCCGCAGCGGCGGGGTGCGCCGCCGCCCGGTGGCCGGGAC
>NZ_BAAHCA010000200.1:0-6730 GCF_054776295.1 Streptomyces sparsus | reverse complement strand
CTCCACGTAGGCGTCGGCGAGCAGCACCGGTGGCCGCCAGTCGTCGGGGTCGTCGGCCGCGGCGCGGCGGGCCACCGTCACAGCGCGGTGCTCGTCCCCCAGGGCCAGCAGCACGTGCCCGGCCAGGCACAGCAGGTCGAGACGGCCGGGGGCGTCGTCCTGCATGCTGAGCAGCGCCCAGTCCACCGCCTCCCGGCTGCGCGCCGGCTCGCCCTGGAGCGCGTGCACGTAGGCCCGCAGCAGGTAACCGCGGCTGCCGGAGCGCCGCACCCAGGCGTCGTCCAGCATCGCCTGCGCCTGTCCGAACAGCCCTTCCGCACACAGGTCCTGCACCAGCCGTACGCGGTCCTCGTCGGCGAGCTCGCCCTCGGCCACCTCTCGCCCCCTTGCGACTCGTCCCTTGCGTGCAGCCCGCCGGACACCGGCGCGGCCCCCGACACCGGCGTATCGGCCCGTCCCCGGACACCGACGCGGCCCCCGGGCGCACGGAAGGTGCGCCCGGGGGCCGGCTCGAGCCCCGCGGGTCGGGTGTACGCCGGCCCTGCGGCTACTTCTTGCCGCCGTCCTTGCCGTCCTTGCCCTTGCCGCCACCGGCGTTCATGGACTCGTAGATCTCCTTGCACATGGGGCAGACCGGGTACTTCTTCGGGTCCCGGCCCGGCACCCACACCTTGCCGCAGAGCGCCACGACGGGCGTACCGTCGAGCGCGCTCGCCATGATCTTGTCCTTCTGGACGTAGTGGGCGTACCGCTCGTGGTCGCCGTCACCGTGCGACACCTGGGGGGTCGGCTCGACGAGGGTGCCGGTTCCCGTTCCGCGCTCGGGCTCAAGAGTGCTCATGGAATCCAAGGGTACTCAAGCCGGGTTGGCCGTGTCCGCGCACCGCCGGGCTCGCCGGAAGCGGCCCGCGGGGCCGTCCGGGGCGCTGCCAGGCGGGCCGGCCGCGGTCGGACGCCTCAGTTGAGCGTCGCGTCGTCGGGATAGGTGGCGACCATGGCCAGCTCGCTGCGCTGGCGGCGCAGGACCGCGCGCCAGAGCCGTTCGGGAGCCGGGGAGGAGACGTCCCCTGGCTCGGACTCCACCACGTACCAGGCCCCGTCGCTCAGTTCGTCCGCGAGCTGGCCGGGCCCCCATCCGGCGTAACCGGCGAAGATGCGCAGCGAGCCGAGGTCCGCGGCGAGCACCTCGGGCGGGGCCTCCAGGTCGACGAGTCCGATCGCGCCGTGCACCCGGCGCCAGCCGATCGGTCCCTCGCTGCCGGGGATGACGGCCACTCCCAGGGCGGCGTCCAGCGACACCGGGCCGCCCTGGAACACCACGCCGGGGTCGTCGGCGAGCGCCGCCCACGGTTCGAGGATGTCCTCCACCCCGACCGGGGTGGGGCGGTTGAGCACCACGCCGAGGGAGCCCTCCTCGTCGTGATCGAGGAGCAGCACGACCGCGCGGTCGAAATTCGGGTCGGTCAGTGCCGGTGTCGCGACCAGCAGCCGTCCGGTGAGCAAGGACGCCTCGGGCATGTCTCAATGATCCCGCACCGGGCGGCTTTCCGGGACGGCTATGCGCAGAACGCCGGGCAGTCACCTGACGGAGCCGCGGGGACGCGGAGCGTGGCACCGGTGCGCGCGTCTACGGATCCGCGTGCGGCGGCCGTTAGCATTCCTTTTGTCCCCTGCCCGTATGTAGAGATCGCGAGTTCCATGACCGGCACCGATGATGTACTGCTCGTCCATGGCGGCACCCCGCTGGAGGGCGAGATCCGCGTCCGCGGCGCGAAGAACCTCGTGCCCAAGGCCATGGTCGCCGCCCTGCTCGGGAGTGAGCCGAGCCGCCTGCGCAACGTGCCCGACATCCGCGACGTCCGGGTGGTGCGCGGTCTGCTCCAGCTGCACGGGGTGACGGTGCGCGGGGGCGAGGAGGCCGCTGAGCTGGTGCTCGACCCGTCCCACGTGGAGAGCGCACACGTCGCGGACATCGACGCGCACGCCGGTTCCTCCCGGATCCCGATCCTCTTCTGCGGCCCGCTGCTGCACCGGCTGGGGCACGCCTTCATCCCCGGTCTGGGCGGGTGCGACATCGGCGGCCGGCCGATCGACTTCCACTTCGACGTGCTGCGCAAGTTCGGCGCCGTCATCGAGAAGCGGCCCGAGGGGCAGTACCTGGAGGCGCCGCAGCGCCTGCGCGGCACCAAGATCAAACTTCCGTACCCGTCGGTCGGGACGACCGAACAGGTGCTGCTGACCGCCGTGTTGGCGGAAGGTGTGACGGAACTCTCCAACGCGGCCGTCGAGCCCGAGATCGAGGACCTCATCTGCGTGCTGCAGAAGATGGGCGCGATCATCTCGATGGACACCGACCGCACGATCCGCATCACCGGCGTGGACAAGCTCGGCGGCTACAACCACCAGGCGCTGCCCGACCGGCTGGAGGCCGCGTCCTGGGCCTGCGCCGCGCTGGCCACGGAGGGCAGCGTCTACGTACGCGGCGCCGGCCAGCGGGAGATGATGACGTTCCTCAACACCTACCGCAGGGTGGGTGGCGAGTTCGAGATCGACGACAGCGGCATCCGTTTCTGGCACCCGGGCGGCCCGCTGAAGGCGATCGCCCTGGAGACGGACGTGCACCCCGGTTTCCAGACCGACTGGCAGCAGCCGCTGGTGGTCGCCCTCACGCAGGCCTCCGGACTGTCGATCGTGCACGAGACGGTCTACGAGTCGCGGCTGGGCTTCACCGAGGCGCTCAACCAGATGGGCGCCCACATCCAGCTGTACCGCGAGTGCCTGGGCGGCACGCCCTGCCGGTTCGGGCAGCGCAACTTCCTGCACTCGGCGGTGGTCTCCGGGCCGACGAAGCTCCAGGGCGCCGACCTGGTCATCCCGGACCTGCGCGGCGGGTTCTCGTACCTGATCGCGGCGTTGGCCGCCCAGGGCACGTCCCGGGTGCACGGCATCGACCTGATCAACCGCGGCTACGAGAACTTCATGGAGAAGCTCCCGGCGCTGGGCGCCAAGGTGGAGCTGCCCGCGTAACGCGGCTCCCGCACAGCACGCTCCGGTGGGGCGGTCCGGTACGCGCCAGGCGTACGGGACCGCCCCACCGGCGTGCCGCCCCCTCCCCCGGCCTCGCGGGTGGCCTGCGTGGACGGCACACCGGTCGACACCGCAGGCGAGTGGCCGGCCACCGTCGCGGACCTGCTGCTCGGGCGGGGCTCGGTGGGGGACACCGCGGTTGCGTGGGGTGACGGGCTTCGCCGGGTTGACGATCGCGGACACCGCCACCCGTGTGGCGGCACGCGCCGCGTTGACGGCTGTCGAGGTGGCCGAGCTGCTCGACCCGGAGTTCACCAGTCGGTCGAGGCGGAGGTGCGGCGGAGGTGCGGCGGAGGTGCGGCCGCACCCGGGGCGCTGCGACTGCTCGACGAGGCTCACTCACCCGGTGTACCGGTGGCACTCGTCACCGCCCCGGAGCGGTCCGCGGCGGACGTGGTGCCGGCCGCGCCGGGCGCGGACCGGTGGCCCTGCCCGGAACAACACCCTGACCAGCCCCGACCAGCTCTGACCTGCTCTGACCCGGGCGGCCTGCGGCGCGCGGCTCGGGTCGCGTCGGAGCACACGACAGGGCGGCCATCCAGCTGGATGGCCGCCCTGTCGTCCGTCGTGGGGTCTTACTTGCCCTTGGCGGCTTCCTTGAGCTTGGAGCCCGCGGAGACCTTGACGCTGTACCCGGCCGGGATCTGGATCGGGTCGCCGGTCTGCGGGTTGCGGGCGGTGCGAGCGGCGCGGTGCGTGCGCTCGAAGGTCAGGAAGCCCGGGATGGTGACCTTCTCGTCGCCCTTGGCGACGATCTCGCCGACGGTCTCGGCGAAGGCGGCCAGCACGGCGTCGGCGTCCTTGCGGGTCACCTCGGCGCGGTCGGCCAGGGCGGCCACCAGCTCACTGCGGTTCATAGTCTGTTACTCCCGTGTTCTTCTTGCCGATGAGGCGTGAGATCGAAGCCGATGCTGCCAGGGCCTTAGGACAGTCCCCGGACCGGGTCTGCGCACAGACCCTCGCGCCCGGAACGCATCCTGCCCCCACCAGCGGCGGGAAAGCCAATCCGGCGCTCTGCCGGGCCCTGCCACGGCACCGGCTGTTCGCCGGGGTGGCACTCCCGGGCCCGAGGCCCGTCACGTCTGCCGCAACCCTAAGCGTGTCGCGGGGGCGCCGCAGCCCGCGACGCGCCGGGACGAAGGGCTTGGTGGCGGTGCTCACACCGTCTCGTCGCGGGCGGCTGCCGCTTTCGCCGCCTCGCGGACCGCGTCGGCGACCGCACCGGCGACCTTCTCGTTGAAGACGCTGGGCACGATGTAGTTGGCGTTCAGCTCGTCCTCACCGACCACGTCGGCGAGGGCGCGGGCGGCGGCCAGCATCATCTCGTCGTTGACGGTCCGCGACTGGGCGTCCAGGAGTCCGCGGAAGACACCGGGAAAGACCAGCACGTTGTTGATCTGGTTGGGGAAGTCGGAGCGGCCGGTGGCGACCACGGCCGCCGTCTGCCGGGCCACGGCCGGGTCCACCTCGGGGTCCGGGTTGGCAAGCGCGAAGACGATCGCGCCCTCGGCCATCGTCGCGACGTCCTCGGCACCGAGCACGTTGGGGGCGGAGACGCCGATGAAGACGTCCGCGCCTGCGACGGCCTGCTTCAGGGTCCCGGTGACGCCCTCGGGATTGGTGTTGTCGGCGATCCAGTGCAGGGCCGAGCCCTTGTCGGTGCCCACCAGGTCCTCGCGGCCGGCGTGCACCACACCGTGGATGTCGGCGACCACCGCGTGCTTGACGCCGGCCGCCATCAGCAGCTTGAGGATGGCCGTACCGGCCGCTCCGGCACCGGACATGACGACCCGTACGGCACCGATGTCCTTGCCCACCACGCGCAGCGCGTTGTACAGCGCGGAGAGCACGACGATGGCGGTGCCGTGCTGGTCGTCGTGGAACACCGGGATGTCCAGGGCCTCCCGCAGCCGGGCCTCGATCTCGAAGCAGCGCGGCGCGGAGATGTCCTCCAGGTTGATGCCGGCGAAGCCGGGGGCGATGGCCTTGACGATCTGCACGATGGCGTCGGTGTCCTGGGTGTCCAGGCACAGCGGCCAGGCGTCGATGCCGGCGAACCGCTTGAACAGGGCGGCCTTGCCCTCCATGACGGGCAGCGCGGCCTTGGGCCCGATGTTGCCCAGGCCCAGCACCGCGGAGCCGTCCGTCACGACTGCGACGCTGTTGCGCTTGATGGTCAGCCGGCGGGCGTCCTCCGGGTTCTCCGCGATCTGCGTGCAGACCCGGGCGACACCCGGCGTGTAGATCATCGAAAGGTCGTCGCGATTGCGAATCGGGTGCTTCGAGGACATCTCGATCTTGCCACCGAGGTGCATGAGGAACGTACGGTCGGAGACCTTGCCCAGGGCCACCCCGTCGATGCGCCCGATCTCCTGCACGATCTCCGACGCGTGGTCGGTGGAGCTGGCCGCCACGGTGACGTCGATGCGCAGCCGCTCGTGGCCGGACGCGGTGACGTCGAGACCGGTGACGTGCCCGCCGCAGGACTCCACAACCGTGGTGATCTGGCTGACCGAGCTGCCCCCTGCCGGGACCTCCAGCCGGACGGTCATCGAGTACGAGACGCTGGGCGCCGTTGCCATGGTCGTGTCCCTCTGCTGTTCCTGGATCGCGTGTTCGCGCGTGCTCCCGAATAGTCCCACCTACCGTCGGGTACCGGGTAACCACCCCAGAGTTTTGGAAATAAAGTTTCCGCCATGCGAGAGGGCGTCAGCCTGGGTGCGCCCGCCACTCCTTCGCGCTAAATCTCACCCGCCCGGCCTGCCGGCGCTCCGCCGCGGGCACGCGGTCGCTCTAGGCTCTGCCCCGCACAGCCTCAGCACTCAGGGAGCAGCAGCATGGCCCAGGGCACCGTGAAGTGGTTCAACGCCGAGAAGGGTTTCGGCTTCATCGAACAGGCGGACGGCGGACCGGACGTGTTCGTCCACTACAGCTCGATCGACCAGGACGGCTACCGCAGCCTCGACGAGGCGGCCCGGGTGGAGTTCGAGATCGGCCAGGGCCAGAAGGGCCCGCAGGCGGAACGCGTCCGCGTTCTCGGCTGACGCCCGCGTACCGACGGCGTCCCTGGCGCCCCGGGAGTTCCGCGACCCCGGCCGACGCGTCGGGGGGCCCGGGGTTCCGGGCAGGGCCCCGGAGGGCCCGGGGACTCCGGAGAAGGAAGAAGGTGGCACCGACCCGCCAGCTCGCCTCGCGGCAAGTGGTCGCTCGAAGCGACGATGGTTGGGCCCGGGGGCATGGATCGGGCCGGTGCCACCACCAGGCTAACAAACACCCGCCGGAAGTGAGCCCCCTCGTGCTGCCTAGTCCCTGAGCAGGTCCGGAACCCCGTCCGCGTCCGGCAGGTCACGCTCGGTGGACAGGATCGCCAGCTGCTGGGTGGCCCGGGTCAGGGCCACGTACAGCACCCGCAGACCCGCCGGGGACTCGTCGGCGATCTCCGCCGGGGAGACGACCAGCGTCGCGTCGTACTCCAGTCCCTTGGCCTCCAGGCTGCCGAGCGCCACCACCCGATCGCCGAGGTCGTCGAGCCAGCGGGCGGCCTCCTCCCGGCGGGCCATCGCCACCACCACGCCGACCGTGCCGTCCACCTCGGCCAGCAGCCGGCGTGCCTCCTCCCGCACCGCCGGCGCCAGGCCGTCGG
>NZ_BAAHCA010000199.1:0-6738 GCF_054776295.1 Streptomyces sparsus | reverse complement strand
CGCCGGCCGGCTGTCCCGCCGTCTGCTGCTGTGCGGCGGGCTGCGGCTGTGCGGCGGGCTGCGGTGCGGGGGCTGCGCCGGAGGAGCGCTGCAACCGGCGGCGCTTCTTCTCCTTCCGCACGGTCACCTGCCAGCCGATGATCGGCGCGGCGGTGATCAGCAGGGCGAGGGTCGCCCAGGTGAGCATCGCCGGGTGGTCGTGGCCCAGGAAGAACGAGCCGACCAGGGAGCCGCCGAACACCGCGATGAAGAACAGGTGGATGCGGAAGGTGCCGAACAGGGTGTCCGGGCTGGCCGAGTCGCCCTTGGGCGTGACGACGAACTTGCTCTTGCGGCGCAGTGCCGCGTCCAGCAGCGAGCGGGCGTAGATCGGCGCGGACAGCGCCGACATCAGCATGCCGGCGAGGCCGCCGGAGCCCTCCGGCTCGTGCGGCGAGACGTTGTGCCGGCGGTTCCAGATGTACAGGCCGACCTGGAGCGCCGAGGCGTTGCCGTAGAGCATCATCCAGATGACCGGGTCGATCTGCACACCGGAGGCGCCCAGGCCCAGGAACAGTGCGCAGCTCAGTGCGGCCAGGATCCAGTTCAGTGCCGAGATCGGATAGAAGATGATCATCATGGTGTAGTTGAAGAGCTTGCCCGCGGGAAGCGAGTACCAGCCCTTCCAGTACTGCCCGATGATGGTCTCGAAGGTGCCGCGGGACCAGCGGAGCTGCTGGGTGAAGAAGTCGGTCCAGGCGTTGGGGCCCTCGCCGACGGCGAGCACGTCCGGGGTGTAGACCGAGCGCCACTTCCGGCCGGTCGCGGGGTTGCGGGTGCGGTGGATCTCGAACCCGGTGGCCATGTCCTCCGTGATGGAGTCGTACAGGCCGCCGATCTGCTTGATGGCGGAGATCCGGACGGCGTTGCTGGTGCCGACGAACATCGGGGCGCCGTAGCGGTTGCCGGCGCGCTGGATCAGCGCGTGGAACAGGAACTGCTGGCTCTCGGCGGCCTTGGTGACGAAGTTGTCGTAGTTGCCGTAGACCTGCGGGCCGATGACGAAGCCGATGTTCGGGTCGCGGAAGTAACCGAGCATGCGCTCCAGGTAGTTCGGCAGCGGCACGTGGTCGGTGTCGACACCGGCGAAGAAGTCGTAGTCGTCGCCGTGCGCGTCGAGCCAGGCGTTGTAGTTGCCGTGTTTCGTCTTGGCCCGGAACGCGCCCTTGGCGGTGTTCCACTTCGCGACGCCCTTGCGGCTGAAGTGGTGCACGCCCAGGCGGCGGCAGACCTCCTTCACCTCCGGGTCGTCGCCCTCGTCCAGCAGCCACACGTGCATCGTGCCGCGGTGCCGGATCCTGACGGCCGCCTCGAGGGTCTTGGTGACCATCTCGATCGGTTCCTTGCCGGGCACGAACGAGGTGAGGAACGCGACCCGGGTGCCGGCTTCGGGCACGACGGGGACCGGGTCGCGGGCGACGAGCGTGGCGTGCGAGTTGGACAGCACGTTCAACGTCCGGAACAGCTCGATGAGGCCGATCGCGACCAGCATCACGATGTCCAGCTTGAGCACCAGGTCGGAGACCGAGCCCTCGTCGCGCTCCGTCCAGTGCTGCGGCTGCATCAGCCACAGGAACAGGCCGAGGGACACCAGGGGGGCGGCGGCCAGCAACAGCGAGGCCCGGATGCGGTGCGGCTCGTCGCCGATCAGGCTGCGGTACTTGACGCGGTAGGGCTTGTTCGGGTCGGGCTGGGTGAGCGGGCCGGCGAGCCGGCTGTAGTGCTCGTAGTCGTAACGCGGCGGGGCCTTGCGCGGCCACCGCACGCCGCGTCCCAGGGTGTTGGAGCCGCCGGTGCGCTGCTGCCGGGGTATGCGCAGCTTGGTGGTCATCGACGGGTCGTCGTTGTCACGCGGCCGAGCCGGTCGTGGTGCCGACGTCATCTATCCATCCCCCCACACGCAGCGGTCTGCGTGCCCTCGTACTGAACCCGCGTCCAAAGCCCCGTATCAGCCTGACAGGGGTGAATCGGGCGCGACGGGTGCGCCGCCGCTCCCTCTACAGACATAGGGCGGTGTCTTCCGGTTCCGGCCGCGAGGGTCTTGATCTCCCCTGCCGGGCGCGTCCCGGTCCGATGACTGGCGGTCAGCTTCCCGGACTACGTCACATGATCGCAAGAATGATACGTACGGCTTTCTCCCGATGGTCGGAATTGTTGGGGCGAATGTGATCAAAGAGATGTCAGTCGCCCCGTGTGCCGTCCGGCGCCCCGAACAAAGGCTCCGCTTTACGGCCCACCCCGGCCGGACCGGTGTTGAAGCGCCGCTCCAGCGCCCCTGAAGGACACCGCGCGACGATGGCGGCGTCACGTGCCACCGGTCCGGCGAGGGGCCGGCCGTCGAAGGGAGTCGCCGTGCCGCAGGCCGTCCAGGAAACCTCCAGCACCACCACCGCCCCCGCGTCCGCCGTCCCGGCGCCGCCCGTCGTCCCGGGGGACCTCTACGCGGAGGTGCGGACCTACTACGCCGTGCAGATGCGCCGGGTGGACGCGCTGGACATCGAGGGTTTCGCCGACACCTTCACGCCCGACGGCGTCGTGGTGCACTCCAACGGCGTCCGCGCGGAGGGCCGGGCCGCCATGGTCGCGGGCATGCGCGCCGCGCTGCCGCGCTACCGGGGCATCGCCGTCCGCCACTGGTTCGACCACCTGCTGATCGAGCCCGGCGCGGACGGCACCCTGGAGGTCTCCTACTGCTCGCTGGTGAGCCGGACCGACCGGGAGGGCAACGTCACCTTCGAACCGACGTTCGTCGTCGAGGACACGCTGGTCCGGGTGGACGGGCGACTGCTCACCCGCTCCCGCGTCATCCACCGGGACACCCCCGCCGACGAGGCGTGACACCACCGGCGGTGATCCCGCCGCCGCATGCCGCGGCGGGGACCTCCCCCAGGGAGGCCCCCGCCGCGGAGCGTTGCGCCGTTCGGGTGGGACGAGCCCGTCCCGAGGGGAGGGCCGTGCGGGTGGGAGTCGTTCGGGTGCCCCCGCACCGCGGCGGTCGAGCCGCCGGGGGGCGGGGGCACCCGACGCTTCAGTCGATGCCGCGCCAGATGTGCGGCTCGGAGCCGTCGTCGTCCTCCCCGGCCAGCAGCAGCGCCGGACCGGCGAGGAGCAGCGTGGGTGCCGGCGCCGCCGGCACCTCGAAGATGGCCCTCAGCTCGTCGGCACGGATGTGCTCCGGCCCGCCGTTCTCCATGTGCGTCTGTTCGTGTTCCTTCACCGGGGTGCTCACAGGTCAACTCCCTCGTACGGGGTCAGGCACAGCAGTCCGGAAGACCGCCGTGGAACGCGACCATCTCCTTGAACGATCCGAACACATCGATCCGGCCTCCCGGTGGCAATCCGCGCAATTCGGCAAAAGCCCGATGCAGGTTCCCCACCAGGCGCTCGGAGTCGAGCAGGTGCGCGAAGGCGCCCGGCTCGGCCCGCCGAGCCACCTCCAGCGGCGTCAGGCCCGCTCGCATGCCCTCCTCGGCCAGTCGTTCGATCCATCGCAGGTAGGCCTCAGTCTGATCGAACAGCTCCGGGCCCGCGACCGGACCGTGGCCGGGCACGACCGTCCGGCAGCCCAGTTCCCGCAGCCGGTCCAGGGCGCGCAGCGAGCCGGACACCGAACCCATCAGCAGGTACGGCGTGACGCCCGACCACACCAGGTCACCGGTGAAGACGACCCCGCGGTCGGGGACCCACACCACCGTGTCGTTGGCGGTGTGCGCCGGGCCCAGGTCGAGCAGCTCCACGCGGAGACCGCCGGCGTGCAGGGTGAGCCGGTCGCGGAACGTGACGGTGGGCAGCGTCAGCGGGGTGTCGCCCCACTCGACGGCCGGCCACAGGGCGCGCAGCCCGAACCCGGCCTCGGCGGCCTCGTCCCGGGTGCCGGCGGCGGCGACCACCTGCGCGCCGGGCGTGAACTGGCCGTTGCCGAAGGTGTGGTCGCCGTGGAAATGGGTGTTGACGACGAACGCGGGCCCACCGGGGCAGACCCGCTCCACCTCCTGCCGCAGCCGCCGCGTCCGGGCCTCGGTGGCCGCGGTGTCCACCAGGACACCGCACCGGCCGAGCACACCGGCAGCACCGGACGTGCCGGTGCTGCCGGACGTCCCGGCAGCACCGACCGCTTCGGATCCGTCGGAGGAGCCGTCAACGCCGTCAACATCAGCAACGCCGTCAACGCCGCCGTCGCCGACGATCAGGCCGGAGTTGTTCACGCACCAGCCGCCGGCCGGCTGCACGAACGCGTACACGCCGTCGGCGACCTGTTCCAGGGCCGGCGGCGCGAGGGCCGGAGCTTCGATGACGGTCATGCGCTCTCCTCCTTCCGCAGCGCCGAGTACCCGCCCCGGTGGAAAACCAACGGCTCGGCCGAACCGGTGCGGGCCCCGCCGTGCAGCGCCAGCACCTCACCCACGAGCAGCACGTGGTCGCCGGCCACGTACTGGTCCCGGAGCCGGCATTCGAGTGACGCCACCGCCGACGGCAGCACCGCGTTGCCGGTGACGCCGGTGACCGCGCCCAGCCGCTGCATGGCGAGCACGCCCTCGGGGCGGTCCGGCCGGCAGAACTCGGCCGACAGGGCCTGGTCGCCGCGGGACAGCACGTTGACCGCGAAGCTGCCGGCGGCGGCGATGCGCGGACGCATCCGCCCGTCGGCCTTCACCGACACGAGCAGCAGCATCGGGTCGAGCGACACGGACGTCAGGCTGTTGAGGGTCATGGCGATGGTGTCGGCGTCGCTGCCCTGGGTGAGCACGGTGACGCCGGTAGGGAAGCAGCCCATCGCGGCGCGGAAGGCGCCCACGTCGGGCCCGGTGAGCACGGCGGTACTGGGGGAGTTCGTCATCGGTTCGGCTCCGTCTCTCGCGGGTGTCGGGTACCGGAGGGGTCCCGTGCGGTTCAGTAGTTGCCGAGGCCGCCGCAGACGTTCATCGCCTGCGCGGTGATCGAGGCCGCGGTGTCGGACGCGAGGTAGCCGACCAGCCCGGCGACCTCCTCGGCGGTGGAGTAGCGGCCCAGCGGGATCTTCGCGTTGAAGCGCTCCTGGATGTCCGCCTCGGACACGCCGTAGTGGCCCGCGTAGCCCTGCCGGACCCGCTGGGCCATCGGCGTCTCGACGTAACCGGGGCAGACGGCGTTGACGGTGATGCCGGTCTTCGCCAGCTCCTTGCCGACAGCCTTGGTGAAGCCGACGACACCGTGCTTGGACGCCGAGTAGGGAGCGGCCAGCTCCACGCCCTGCTTGCCGCCGGTGGACGCGATGTTGACGATGCGTCCCCAGCCGGCCTGCCGCATGCCGCCGGCCGACAGCACCTCGCGGGTGACGCGGAAGGTGCCGTTGAGGTTGGTGTCGACGACGTCCAGCCAGAGCGCGTCGTCCATCTCGTGGGTCTGGCCGCCGCCGCCCCGGCCGGCGTTGTTGACCAGCACGTCGATCCGGCCGAACGCGTCGACCGCCGCGGCCACCGCGTCCCGCACCTGCTCGGTGGAGGTGACGTCGCAGGCGGCGCCGTCGGCCTCGTGGCCCTCCGCGCGCAGCCGCTTCACCAGCGCGGCGACCTGCTCGGCGTCCCGCGCGCAGCCGAACACGGCCATGCCCTGGGCGGCCAGCAGTTCCGTCACGGCCAGGCCGATGCCGCTGGTCGCGCCGGTCACGAAGGCGACCCGTCGGTTTGTTCCTGTCATCATTCGCTCCCCTTGTTCGGTGCGTTCGTCCGGTGCGGCCGGTGCCGGCCGGGCCCTCGGCGGATGGCGGGACGAACGTGACAACGCGGGCTCGGGAGGTTCTCGACCGCCGGTGGAGCGCACCGCTTCGAGCGGCGCTCGACACAGCGCCGAGCGCCCCGGGTGACGGTGGCGTCCGTGGTGATTGGCGCCATCTGGGAGAAGGAGGGGCTTGTGCCCGTACAGCAGACGCTTCCTGACGTCCGAAAGTCGGTGACCGTCGCGGCCACCCCCGAGCAGTGCTTCAAGGTCTTCACCGAGCGTCCCGCCGACTGGTGGCCCGCGAGCCACGTACTGGTCAAGGCGGAACGAGCCGGTCTGGCCTTCGAGAAGCACGTCGGCGGTCGCTACTACGAGTGGGACGTGGACGGCAACGAGATCGCCTGGGGCCGTGTCCTGGAGTGGGAGCCCGGCCGGCGGCTGGCCATGACGTGGCGGATCTCGCCGTACTGGCAGCCGCTGGAGGACGACACGTTCGCCAGTGAGATCGAGGTCGACTTCCACCCCGTCGAGGGCGGTACCCGCGTGGAGCTGGCGCACGTCAAGCTCCACCAGCACGGCGAGGGCGCCGAGCGCATCTGGCAGGCGCTGGACGGTCCTTCGCCGGGCGAGACGCTGGAGCGCTTCGGCAACCTGTTCTGACCGGGCCGGGGCCGCTCGACGCCGCGTCCAGTGCGGCTCGAGCCGCCCCGGCTACCGTCTGCCGCCCGGCAGTACCGCGTTTCGGGGGAAACACAAACGAAGGGGAGACGACCATGGTGGCGTTCAACGAGGGGGCACCCTGCTGGGTGGAGGCCGCGCTGCCCGACCAGCAGGCCGGCCGGCGGTTCTACGGCGAGCTGTTCGGCTGGACGTACCGGTCGGGGGAGCGGGCCGACGGCGGCACCGGCCCCTACGACCGGGCCGAGCTGGACGGCCGCGCGGTGGGCGCGGTGACGGGCGGTGAGCGGGCCCAGTGGAGCCTGTGCTTCGCCACGTCGGACG
>NZ_BAAHCA010000198.1:0-6774 GCF_054776295.1 Streptomyces sparsus | reverse complement strand
CGCCCGGCCGGGCCCGACCTGGTGGTCGCCGCCTCCCCGGAGGTCTTCACCCGCCTGCAACCGATGCTGGACGATCTCGGCGCCTGGCAGGACTGACGGGCCCGGGCGCCGGGCCCGCACATGGCGAAGGTGCCCCCGCGGCAGTTCGGGGGCACCTTCGTGGTGCCAGGTGTCGTGCCGGGTGTCAGGGTCAGCGCAGGACGCCGACCTCCACACCGTGCTCGGAAGCCAGCCGGTGCAGGTCTTCGAGCTCAGCCTGCTCGACCTCTGCGAGGAAGTCGTCGCCGGACTCGCGAGCGCGGTTCATGTCGTGTTCCGTACTCCTTATGCGCTGCAGAAGGCCTGCGGTGAACGCGTCCATGGTGCGCCCCCTCGTCGTGGGTCGGCGGCACGAGGGTGTGCCGGGGGTTGGATCGATCACGGCGTGTCCCCTGACGGTGGTCGACAGCGCGGGTGGCATGCCGCCTACAGGGCGTGATCGCGGGTGTGCAGGGGATTTCCCCACCCCGAGCCTCAGAGAAACCTCAAGCCCCGGAAAAATCCGCTGCCAGGTTTGAAAAGTGCGCTGCCGGGCTCCCTTACAGCCGGTTTATGAGACTTCGGGGCACGATGGAGGTCACAACGGACAGATCGCGGGACTGCCGCGACCGGTCATCTTCTGTTCATGAGGGAAGGAAGCGCCGTGCGCGTACTCGTCGTCGAGGACGAGCAACTGCTCGCAGACGCCGTCGCCACCGGTCTGCGCCGGGAGGCCATGGCCGTGGACGTCGTGTACGACGGGGCCGCGGCCCTGGAGCGGGTGGACCTCAACGACTACGACGTCGTCGTGCTCGACCGGGACCTCCCGCTCGTCCACGGCGACGACGTCTGCCGCAAGGTCGTCGAGCTGGGCCTGCCCACCCGGGTCCTGATGCTCACCGCCTCCGGTGACGTCAGCGACCGGGTCGAGGGGCTGGAGATCGGCGCCGACGACTACCTGCCGAAACCGTTCGCCTTCAGCGAGCTGACGGCCCGCGTCCGCGCGCTGGGCCGACGGACCACCGTGGCGCTGCCGCCGGTACTGGAACGCGCCGGGATCAAGCTCGACCCGAACCGCCGCGAGGTCTACCGGGACGGCCGGCTGATCCAGCTCGCGCCCAAGGAGTTCGCCGTGCTCGAGGTGCTGATGCGCAGCGACGGCACGGTCGTCTCCGCCGAGCAGCTCCTGGAGAAGGCCTGGGACGAGAACACCGACCCCTTCACCAACGTGGTCCGGGTCACGGTGATGACCCTGCGGCGCAAGCTCGGCGAGCCGCCGGTGATCGTCACCGTGCCCGGCTCCGGCTACCGAATCTGAGCCCGCCATGACCGCCCCCACCTCCTCCCGGTCCGCCGGCCCGCCGCCGCGGACGCCACCGAAGCCCACCTGGGACCCGACGGCCCCGCCGCGCTCGTACCCGTGGCTGCGTCCGACCATCCGGATACGGCTCACCCTGCTCTACGGCGGCATGTTCCTGATCGCCGGCATGGTGCTGCTGACGATCATCTACCTGCTCGCCGCGCAGGCGCTGCAGGACGGCAGCCGGCTGTCGCTGCGGATCAGCGGTCCCGTGCAGGTCGCCAGCGACACCTGCGAGCTGCCCGCCAGCGGCAGCGGGGCCGACCTGGGGCAGGCGCTGGACGCCTGCCTCCAGTTGCAGCGCAGGATCGCCCTGGACTCCCTGCTGCAACGCTCCCTGCTGGCACTGATGGGGCTCGCGGTGGCCGCGTTCGCCCTGGGCTACGTGATGGCCGGCCGGGTGCTGTCGCCGTTGGGGCGCATCACCCGCACCGCCCGCCAGGTGGCCGGCTCCGACCTGCACCGGCGGATCGAGCTGGACGGCCCCGACGACGAGTTGAAGGAGCTCTCCGACACCTTCGACGACATGCTGGACCGGCTGGACCGCGCGTTCACCGCCCAGCAGCGCTTCGTCGCGAACGCCTCGCACGAGCTGCGCACGCCACTGGCGATCAACCGGACCCTGCTGGAGGTGCAGCTCTCCGATCCGGAGGCGTCGGTGGAGGTGCAGCAGCTGGGAAAGACGCTGCTGGCCACCAACGAACGCAGCGAGCAGCTGGTCGAGGGCCTGCTGCTGCTGGCGCGCAGCGAGAACGAGATCGTCCACCGCAAACCGGTGGACCTGGCGGAGGTGGCCGATCAGGCGGTCGAGCAGACCCGTACCGAGGCCGAGCGCAAGGGCGTGGAACTGCGCGGCGTCCGGCAGCCGGTCTACGCGCAGGGCAACGGGGTGCTGCTGGAACGCATCGCGCTGAACCTGGTGCAGAACGCCATCCGGTACAACATCGCGGAGGGCGGCTGGGTGCGGGTGAGCACCGAGGCCCGGCCGGGGCAGGCGGTGCTCACGGTGGAGAACACCGGTCCGCAGGTCCCCGCCTACGAGGTGGACAACCTGTTCGAGCCGTTCCGCCGGCTGCGCACCGAACGGACCGGCAGTGACAAGGGAGTGGGCCTGGGCCTGTCCATCGTCCGGTCGGCCACCAGGGCGCACGGCGGCACCATCTCGGCTGTGCCGCGTGAGGACGGCGGGCTCGTCGTGACGGTCGCGCTACCGGTGTGAGCCGCGGTGCGGCGGAAGCGGCGGAGCCGGCGCGGGCGGTCCCGTCCGGGCGGCACCGCGCACCCCGCGCGGGACCGGTGCTTCAAGCGGCCCGAGCTGGGCACCTGGACCGCGGGCGCGGCGCCCGCCCGATACGTGTACGGTGCATGCCCGAGAGAGGGAGGCTGGCTATGGGTGGAAATCAGCCGATTCGGCCTCCACCTGCCCCCGTTGTGATCGATCGCACACCCGATTTTTTGATCCATCGGGTCCTGTGGTCGGGAACCCGGGGAAAAACACCCTAAAATCCAGGTTTTCGCAGGTCGATATTGCGGGAAGTACCCGTGATGGCGTGCGCGAACTACGACGTTCGGGCCATAACCGGCCCACCGGCAGTCCGTCGGACCACTACTTCAGGGGTCCGGTTGGGTGTCGATTGAGTAACAGACCTTGATGTGAGGCAAAATCTCCGCCTCGGGTCGGGCACAAGTCCGGCCCCTCACGCGTTACGCGCTGAGACAGCTACCGACACCCAGAGGGGGAGAGCCAGATGGCAACGGATTACGACACGCCACGCAAGACTGATGATGATGCCAACGAGGACAGCATCGAGGAGCTCAAGGCACGCCGGAACGACAAGGCCGCGTCGACCGTAGACGTGGACGAGTTCGAGCAGGCCGAGGGTCTCGAACTGCCCGGAGCGGACCTCTCCAACGAGGAACTGTCCGTCCGGGTGCTGCCCCGGCAGCAGGACGAGTTCACCTGCATGAGCTGCTTCCTGGTCCACCACCGTTCGCAGCTCGCCGAGGAGAAGAACGGCCAGCCGATCTGCCGCGACTGCGCGGCCTGATCAGCGACGGTGCCCATGGCGGCCGACGACGCACGTGATGCCGAGCGAGGCAGGGACGCCTCGCTCGCTCCCCGGCGTGCGCCCGGGTCGGGCCTACGCGGCCGGCTCGGTGTACGCAACAAGGCGAAAGCCCGGAAGCCCGACGACGACCGACACAGGATGCGGGCGTTTCTCGGTGCTCTCGCCGACAAGCTCATCGAAACCGCGCCGCGGATCCCCTTCCGCGACCTCGCCACGCTGCGCGCGCACTTCCCCGGCCAGGAGCGTGAGGAGATCGCCGACCGGCTCGTCACCAGCGCGGCACGCGGCTCCGCCACCGTCGGTGCCGGCGTCGGAGCCGCAGCGATGCTGCCCATCCCGCCGGCCATGCCGGCCGAACTCGCCGCCGAGATCCTCGGTGTCGCCTCGATCGAGCTCAAGCTCGTCGCCGAGCTCCACGAGCTCTACGGCGTCCGCCCACCGGGCAACGCCGGCCAGCGCGGGCTGGCCTACCTGAACTCCTGGTCCAGCGAGCGCGGCATCGACCCCGTCGTTCCGGCCACCGTCACAGTGGCCCTGGGCGCCCAGTTCCGCCGGGAACTCCGCCAGCGGCTGATGAAGCGCACCCTGCGCAACCTGCCCAACCTGACACCGTTCCTGATCGGCGCCGCGGCCGGTGCCGCCATGAACCGCCGGGAGACCCGCAAGCTCGCCGAGCGCATCCGCGGTGACCTGCGAGAGCGCCAGCAGCCCTGGCCGGCCCTCCCGCCCGCCGAACAGCTCCCCGGCGGTGGGACGGCGACCTCCGCCGGACGGCTTCCGACCGGTCAGACCGAGGAGGACGCCGATTCCAGCGCGGCGACCAAACGCTCCGGGCGGCGCGAGGACAGGTAGACGTACGGCGTCGGATCCGCCGGGTCCGTGACCTCCACCCGCACCGCCGTCGGGACGTAGGCGCGCAGCACCATGAACGCCGTCGGATCCGCCTTGTGGGTGCGCCACGCCCTCGCCTGCTCGGCGTCCAGAGCCTCGGCGCGGCCAAGCGCGCTCAGCGGAATGCGGGCACTGCCCGCCACCAGCGAGCCCGCCACCACCCGGATCCGCACCGAGCCGTACCCGCTCACCGCCACCGCCGCCAGCGCTCCGCCGGCCACCAGCCCGACCAGCATCGGCACCAGCCCGAGCGGCAGCAGCATCAACCCGGCGGAGACCGCCACCAGTCCGGCGATCAGCCACCAGGAGCGGGGTGCGGTGAGTCGTTCGTCGTAAGCCTGCATGTCCCCAGCTTGGCACGTGCCCCGGTGCCCCCGGCCGGGGACTGCGCCGGGCTCCGCGCGCGCGGCGGTAGGGTCTCCAGACGTGACTGCTGTGAAGACCTCGCTGACGCCGCCCCAGGGCGCGCTGCCTCCGGTGCGCCATCCGGAAGCGCCGGCGCCGGGTGACGCCATCGGCGCCCACTACGACCAGTGTTTCGGCTGCGGCGGCGCCCAGCCGCACGGTCTCCACCTGCTCGCCCGGGCAGGCGACGGCGTGGACGTCACCGCCGAGTTCACCGTACGTCCCGAGCACCAGGGCGCGCCCGGTCTCGCGCACGGCGGCGTGCTGGCCACCGCCCTCGACGAGACGCTCGGCTCGCTCAACTGGCTGATGCACGTCATCTCGGTGACCGGCCGCCTGGAGACGGACTTCGTCCGGCCGGTCCCGGTCGGCACCGTGCTGCACCTGGACGCCCGGGCGACCGCGGTGCACCGCCGCAAGATCTACTGCACGGCCACCGGCCGCCTCGGCGCCCCGGACGGCCCCGTAGCGGTGCGGGCCACCGCCGTGTTCATCGAGGTGCAGCTGGAGCACTTCGTCAACAACGGCCGCGACGAGGAGATCCAGGCCGCGCTGGACGACCCCGACCTGGTCCGCCGGGCACGCGCCTTCGAGGTGAACCCGTGACCGGCCCCCGCGACCCGGTGGACGTGCTGATCCGCCGGCTGGACCCCGAGGTGCCGCTGCCCGCGTACGCCCACCCCGGCGACGCCGGCGTCGACCTCGTCACCACCGAGAGTCGCACCCTGCGGCCCGGCGAGCGGGCGGTCCTGCCGACCGGTATCTCGCTCGCCCTGCCGGACGGACACGCCGCCTTCGTGCATCCCCGTTCGGGCCTCGCAGCCCGTTGCGGCGTAGCGCTGGTGAATGCCCCGGGAACGGTCGACGCCGGGTACCGTGGAGAGATCAAGGTGATCGTCGTCAACCTCGATCCGCGCGCGGAGGTGCGGTTCGAACGACTCGACCGCATCGCTCAACTCGTCGTGCAGCAGGTCGAGAAGGTGCGCTTCCACGAGGTGGAGGAGTTGCCGGGATCGGCACGTGCCACGGGGGGCTTCGGCTCCACGGGCGGCCACAGCGGTGCAGCCGGCGGGGCTGCGCCGCACATTCCATACGCTGCGGTCGGTGCCGACGAGCGCCCCGACCTGAAGGGACAGTGACGTGTTCGGACGTCGTCACAAGCGGGACGAGAAGCCGGAAGGCGTCTCGGACGAGAGCAAGACCGCCGCCGACGAAACGGCGGAAGGAGCCGCGGAGCCCGAAGCGGCCTCCGCGCGGGTCAAACTGCCCCCGGCTCCGCGCCCCGACGGCCCCTGGGACCTCTCCGAGGTCAGCGAGCCCGACAAGGGCCGCGTCGACCTCGGCGGCATCTTCGTGCCCGGGGTCGAGGGCATGGAGCTGCGCGTGGAGGTCGCCGGTGACGCCATCGTGGCGGCGACGGTCGTGCTGCGCGACAGCGCGATCCAGCTCCAGGCGTTCGCCGCTCCCAAGCGCGAGGGAATCTGGGACGAGGTCCGCGAGGAGATCGCCTCCGGCATCACCCAGCAGGGTGGTGTGATCGACGAGGTCGAGGGCCCGCTCGGCTGGGAGCTGCGCGCCCAGGTACCGGTCCAGCTGCCGGACGGCAAGAACGGTGTCCAGGTGGTGCGGTTCGTCGGCGTGGACGGTCCGCGCTGGTTCCTGCGCGGCGTCATCTCCGGTCAGGGAGCCGTGCAGCCGCAGGCCGCCGGACTGCTCGAGCAGATCTTCAAGGACGCGGTCGTGGTGCGCGGCGACTCGCCGATGGCGCCGCGGGACCCGATCGTGCTGAAGCTGCCCAACGACGCGCAGATGGTCCCCGACGGTGTGCAGCAGGACACCGCGGAGGCCGGTTCCAAGTACGCGGGCGGCATCGACAAGCTCCAGCGCGGCCCCGAGGTCACCGAGATCCGCTGACCGCGGCAGGAGCAGCACACACCGCCGAGGCCGGCGGCCCCCAGCGGGCCGCCGGCCTCAGTCGTGCCCGCCACGGCCAGGTCCCGCCGACCCCGGTCCGCGGCCGGGTGTGGGCCG